>CAZFBC010000093.1:0-9483 GCA_964517245.1 uncultured Eubacteriales bacterium
AACCGTCGAGCCCGGCCTTTCTCTCCATCTCGCCGAATTCAACCGGGGAGCGGCGCCCTTGTCCCTATCAATCTTGCTAATTGTCGATCTTATGGATCCGCTGCGGCAGGTTCATCCGCCGCAGCAGGTCCTGGAAGCGCGGATCGTCGTAGACGGCCTCGAAACCGCCCCCGCCTTCCCAGCGCACGCTGATCCACGGCAGGGTGGCCCGGTGGGCCTCGTAGGCTTTTTCGAGCACTTGAAAGGCCGCGTCCTTGTTCCCGAGAGCCAGGTAGGCTTGGGCCACCATGCCAAAGCCGGCGCTATTATTCTCAAACTTCGAAGCGATCTCCAAAGCCTCTTCCCTCCGTCCGGCCGAAACATAGGTCTGGCACAACAAGGCATAGCCCCTTTGAGGGGCCAGCTCGATGAGCCGCGCGGCCTCGGCCTCGGCTTCCTTATACATTCCCTTGCGTAAATAGGCTTGGCCCATCACGAGGAAACTCGGCCCGAACTTCGGATTCAGTTCGAGGGCCTTGTTGGCTTCGACGATCGCCTCGTCGAATCGGCCGGCATAGTTGTAGAGCCCGCCCAGCCAGGCGGTATGCAGCGGCCGTAGCGGATCGAGGTCGCGGGCGATCTTATGTTGCTCGATGGCTTCGTCGAGCCGGTCGACGAGAGGCAGATACCACGCGTAGTGGTAGTGGGTCATGGCCACGCTGGGGTTGAGCTCGAGGGCCTGCTTGAAGAGTCTGTCCGATTTCTCCCAATCCCACTCGTAATACAGGGCGACATGGGCCAGCGCGCCCACGGCTTCCGCCATGTTGGGGTTGAGCTTGAGAGCCTGTTCGGCGGCGGCCCGGGCCCTCTTGAAGGCGTCGTGCAGCTCCGCGCCGCCGTGGCCGAGGGTGATGTATCCCTCCGCCAGACCGAGATACGCCAACGGCTCGGCGGGATCGATCTCTACGGCGTGATGAAGGATCTCCATGCCCTTGTCGAAGCTCTCCTTCGTGTTCTGCGAAACGTAGAACATTCCCTTGAGGTAGGCGTCGTAGACCTCGGGGTTGACGGCCCGGGCGGAGGCCAGGCGGCTTTGATCTTCGGGGAGCAGCTTGAGGGCCAGGGCGTCGGCCACGCTCCGGGCCACTTCGCTCTGCACGGCGTGCAAGCCGGAGAGCCCGCGCTCGTAACTGTTTGTCCAGAGCTGTGACTGGTCCCGCACCTTGATGAGCTCGGCGGTGATGCGGACCTGGTCCCCCTCGTGACGGGTGCTGCCCTCCAGGACGTAGTCCACGACGAGCTCCCGGCCGACCTGGTCGACCGGCGTGTCCCCCTTCTTATAGCGCATGACCGAGGAGCGGGCGATGACGTTCAATCCCGACGGGTTGAGGCGTCCGAGCTGGGATATCATCTCGTGGGTGAGGCCGTCGGAGATGTAATCCTGCTCGGGGTCGCCGGTGATGTTGACGAACGGCAGGACGGCCAGCCTGACGGCCCGGGCCGGAACGGCGCCGCGCCCGAGGAGCCGGTCCCGCACGCCCCCGACGTTGAGGCCGAGCCCGAGCGCCAGGACCACGGCCAGTCCCGAATAGGCATAGGCCGCCCTGATCCCGAAGACCTTCCTGACGGGTTTCGCCCGGATCGGCCGGAAGCCTTCGGCCACGGAGGCGATGTCTTCCCGGAACGCCTCCATGGTCTGGTAGCGGCCGGCCGGCTTCTTGGCCAGGGCCTGGCCGACGATCTGGGCCATCTCGGTGGCCAGGCCCGGGCGGGCCTTCATCAAGGGCTCGGGCTCCCGGTGGAGGATGGAGTAGATCACGGTCTGGTCGTGGTCCCCGGCGAAGGGGAGCTTGCCCGTGAGCGTTTCGTAGAGGACAACCCCCAGCGACCAGATGTCCGTGCGCCCGTCGAGCTCGTCCCCCCGGGCCTGCTCCGGCGACATGTAGGCGATCGTGCCCAGGGTCGTCTGCGTTCTGGTCAGCGAGCTCCCTCCCCGCAGCTTGGCCAGCCCGAAGTCCATGACCTTGGCCTGGCCGCTCTCCGTGACCATGATGTTGGCGCTCTTGACGTCCCTGTGGATGATCCCCTTGCGGTGGGCCTCGCCCAGCCCGGCGGCGACCTGGCCGGCGATGTCCAGGGCCTCGGCCGGCTCGAGAGGGGCCCTCTTGATCCTGTCCCGCAGCGTCTCCCCCTCGACGAGCTCCATGGCGATGTAGGGCCGGTCCTCGCTTTCCCCGACCTCGTGGATGACGCAGATGTTGGGATGGGAGAGCGCCGCGGCCGCCTGGGCCTCGATGAGGAAGCGCTCCTTGAGCTCCGGCGCGTCCATGAGGTGATGGGGCAGGAACTTGAGGGCGACGCACCGCTTGAGCTTGAGGTCCTCGGCCTTGTAGACGACGCCCATTCCCCCGGCCCCGACCTCGTCGACGATCCTGTACTTGCCGGCGACCAGCGTGCCCTTGGAGATGACGGGATGCGCGATCCCGAGGGTCTTCGTCAGCGAGGCCATGTCGATAGGTCCCGCCAGCCCCGGCGGCGTCGCCAAGGACCGGCCGGCCACGGCCAGGCCCAGCTGGGTCCCGCAGCGGCCGCAGAACCTTGAATCTTCACTGTTCTCGGTGTGACAGGCGGGACATTCCACGGCACACCCCCCTTGTCTCGATGCCCGAATGGTAATACAGACGGCTTCCCAGGTCAATCTGGGGTCGGACCTCAGGCTGCTGTTCAACCTCCGGGAGGCCCGGACAGGCGTTCATCCAGAGTTCGAGGATCAAAGGCCATTCCGCGAGTCTCGGCCGCCTCCCGCTCGGGCCCCCGCCCGGCCCGGAAGCCGGGCGGCGGCCCAAGCGGCGGCACGCTTACTGGGGATACCTCGCGACCCACTGCCCGACGAGGCCGCCGTCGTACATGACGGCCGCGAATTCGTTTATGATCAAATCATTCCGGCTGTTCCCCGTCACGCAGATGAAGTGCTCGTGAGTGGCCGGGTCCATGTAGATGTAGTGCCGGCCGGACGCCGGATCCCGCCAGGTCGCGAACCCGCAGGCCTGGTCGACCGAACCGGCCGGCCCGTCATAGCGGGCTTCCGCCAGCGGCCCCGGCTCACAAGTGTTGACGAGATACTTGATCGTGAAATAATCGACAGAGGTGTCGATAGCTTCGACGCTCGGACCGGTCACGTAAATGTGGCCCGCCTGGTCGATCGCCATGCCCCAGACCCGATCGATACTGTCAGGCCCGCTCTCCGGGCCATCGTAACGGAGAGCGATATCGGAGGGATTCCCGGGCTGGTCGGGCGTGGTTCCCGGCTGGCCGGGCAGTCTCCACATCGGGCGGCCGTCGGCGGCGTCGTACTTGACGGTGGCGAAATCCACGTTGGTGTCCACGCCCGTGCTCTGCCCGGACACATAGACGACCCGCGTCTCGACCCCGAGTATGCCCTGGACGATGTGCGCGGCGACGGAGGTCAGCCAATCCGCGTCGGGCACGGAAAGCTCGCCCCCAGGGGCCAGGCTTTCGCAGTGATCGATGAACGCGTCGAGGACTTGAAGCGCGTTGCTCCGGAGGTCGGCGTTATCGGCGAGCAGGGAGCTGTGGCACACGTCCAGCTTGACCTTGAGGCTGTTCTTGAGGGTTGGGCTCAGGTCCGAGCCCAGGACCTGCCCGATGAGGTATTCGAGGGCGGGAACGGGGTCCAGGAGCTCCTCGGTGACGATGATCCCCTGGTTGTTCTGGATATAGCTGTACGTGGCGCCGGACGCGTAGCCGACGGGCGGGGCCGGCTGATCGTTCCCCCCCGCGGGCCCGTCGTAGCGGGCCACCCACAGCTCGTTCCCGCCGACATCATACTTGATTGTCGCATAATCGAGGCTCAGGTTCTCCCCCGCGCTGTAGCCCGCGACGTAGACATTGCCGTCGGCGTCGAGGGCCAGCGAGGTCCCCCTGTCCTGGTCATGGCCCGGCCCGTCATAGAAGCGCACCCACTGCTCCGTCCCCGCCTCGTCGTACATGATCGTGATGATGTCCGTGGGAATGGACCCCGAGACGGCGCGGCAGCACCCGGTCACATAGACATTCTTGCCCGCCGGATCGACGGCGATCGCAAATGCGACTTCATCGCTGCTCACCGGACTGTCGTAGAGGCGCGTCCAGACCGCGTTCCCCTGGCCGTCGTACTTGATGGTGATGATATCTGAGTTGAGTGCTTTTTGTCTTGGGATCCCGGGATCGAGCTGCGTGCTCCAGCCCGTCACGTAGACGAAGCCGTCCGAATCGACGGCGATGCACCAAAACTGATCGTAGCCCCTGCGGCCGTCGTAGGTCCTGACCCACTCCGGGGCCTCGCCCTGCTGGTAATCGTGGGGGTATTTGACGAGCAGGCCATCGATATCGCCGGCGCCGTGCTCGGGCGTGACGTGCCCGGCGACGTAGACGTTCCCCCAGGGATCCACGGCGATCCCCCAGCTCTCGCACTCAGGCCTCTTCGGATCGCCGGGATAGCCGTGCGACCAGACGATGTTCCCGTCCCGGTCGTACTTGATGGTCCGGGCCTCGTACGGATAGTCAGAGCTGTTGGGGACCACCGCGCTCCACCCGGTCACATACACGTTCCCGTCCGAATCCATGGCGCTGGCCGTGATCCTGGCTTGGGCCGAGGCGTCCACCGCCGCGACGACCAACAGACACAACGACACCAACCCAACCTTGCGCAACATTTCCGGAGCCCTCCTTTTCCTTAGATTTGTGTTCGATGGAGCCCCCTGCCGGAGCCCATGGAATATGCGCGGAAGCCGATCCGCGATTTTCGAAAGACTCGCACGTTTCGTCCCTAGGGTTCTCGGCGGCCCGAGCGCCATGGCATCCCTCATACATAAAGGGCAAATCAAGATCCTATAACCCCCGTGGCCAATAGATAGGGCTCCCTCGAACGGATGGCAAGCGGAACGAGGCGTCAAAGAACGGAAATGATACGACAAAACGGCCGTTTGACGGGGGCGCCTTTCTGGAGTAACATCTCAACGTCAAAGCACGAGGACCTGGGGACGGTCGATCCGATGTCTGAACGCGAGATCCTCGACTCCTGGAAGGAGATCGCGGAATACCTCAAGCGCGACGTCCGGACCTGCCAGCGCTATGAGCGGGAGTTCGGCCTCCCGGTCCATCGCCTCGATGAGAAGGGGCATGCCAGAGTTTTCGCCTACAGGGACGAGATCGACGCCTGGCGGGCCAAAGCGGCCGCGCCGGGCCGCGGCATCTCGAACCGCCTGCTTTCGTTCATCAGATCGAATCAGCCCGTGGTCCTGGCCGGGGTCGTCCTGGTCCTGGGTCTGGCCGTCCTCATCGACCGCTATGCCCCGCGCCTGATCAGCGGGGGGCGGCCCTCGGAGGCGCTGGCCCCCCATTTGGCCAACGCGGTCAAGGTGACCACCGCCACTTCCGTCGAGGATCATCCGTCGTGGTCGCCCGACGGCCGCGCGATCGCCTACCATTCGGACAAGGCCGGCCATTGGGACATCTGGGTCACCCCCCTGGGCGGCTCCCAGGCCGTCAACCGGACGGCCGACAGCCCCGCCGACGAGCGCTTCCCGAGATGGTCGCCGGACGGCCGATGGATCGTCTTCCATTCCACGAGAGACGGCGGGGGCTACTACGTCATGCCGGGGGTCGGAGGAGCGGCCCGCAAGATCGCCCCTTGCCCGGAGGCGGAAGCATCGATCGTCCCTGCCGAATGGTCCCCCGACAGCGCGCGGTTGGCCTACATTTCGGGACAGCGGGTCAGGCCCTGCGTCGAGATCCTGACGGTGGCAGACGGCTCGTCCCGGCGGCTGTGCCTTCCCGAGAATCCCAAGAGCAACGAGGTCAGGCAGATGAGTTGGTCGCCGGACGGGCGCTGGCTCGCCTATGACCGATCGTTGAGCCGGATCGCGGCGACGTGCGAGATCTGGCTGATGCGCGTCGCCGACGGCGAGAGCATTCCGCTGGAGGACGCCTCCCATAACAATTGGAATCCCATCTGGTCGCCGGACTCGCGCGCTCTGTATTATCTGTCGGACCGAAGCGGAACGGGCGACCTCTGGAAGCGTTCGATCGGCGCGGACGGCCGGCCGCGGGGAGGCCGGCGGCAGGTGACCTCCGGGATCGAGGTCCTCCACGCAACGCTGAGCCCGGACGGCCGAAAGCTGGCCTACACGAAGGGTCTGATCTCCCGGAACGTCTTCCGGGCCCCTCTGCTCGAGGGCCGTCCGGCGACATGGGCGGATGCGGTCCGGCTGACGGATGACGATGCGCAATACGAGTCCGTCGACGCGTTCCGCGACGGCCGGCTCCTGGTCAGCTCAAACCGGTCCGGGAACTGGGATGTCTACATGATACCCGCGGATGGAGGGGCCGCGCGACAGCTCACGAACGATCCGGGGGTGGACGCCGGCCCTCGCTGGTCGCCCGACGGCCGCCAGGCGGCCTTCTACTCGAATAGAACAGGGCACCGGGAGATCTGGATCGCGCCCGTCGAGGGCGGGCCGGCCCGGCAATTGACCAGCGGGCGGTTCGAGAGCTTCTACCCGGCGTGGTCTCCGGCCGGCGACGAGATCGTCAAACACGGGGACGGCCTGGATGTGGTGTCCGTTCATAGCGGTCGGCAACGGAGGCTGACCGAAGGGGGAAGCGCCCATTGGCCCGGCTATGCGGATTGGTCGCCCGACGGCCGTTGGATCGCGTTCGAGTGGAAACGCGACGGCAAGACGCTTATCTGGCGCGTCCCCTCGTCCGGCGGGCCGCCGGAACTCCTGACCGAGGGAGAGGGACGCCTGGCCCGGTGGTCGGTCGACGGGCAACGGGTCTATTTCATCGGGCTCGGCGACCGATTGAACAACATCTGGAGCCTGTCCCTCGGAAGCGGCGAAGAGCGGCCTGAGACCGCTTTGGCCGGCCGGCGCGGACGCCTGGGGACCTTGGGCCTGGCGACGGACGCGCGGTCCATGTACTTCACTTGGGAAGAATGGCGCGCCGACATCTGGGCCGCCGATCTCGTCCAGCCGCCGGACAAGTGAACGCGCGGGATCTTTGATCGGGCGGGAGATCCTCTTCAAATGGCGGGAGGGATGGATCTCGAGACCGCGTCAGCGGCCGTAGACCGGGCGGCCGTCCTCGACGACGACCTTCCCGTTCTTGATCACGGTCCGGACGGGATTGCGCCCGGCCTCGTAGGCCAGCGAGACGTGGTCCGGGACGTCGCAGAGGACGAGGTCCATCTTCTTCCCGGGCTCCAGGCTGCCGACCTGTCCGTGGCGCCGGACGGCGTAGGCGGCGTTCCCCGTGCAGGCGTTGATGGACTCCTCGACCGTCATCCCCAGCGTGAAGACACCCAACTGGAGGACGAACGGCATCGAGAAGAGGTGGGAGCTCCCGGGGTTGAAGTCGGTGGCCAGGGCGACGGCCGCCCCGGCGTCGATGAGCTTGCGGGCCGGGGCCCGCTTGGTCATCATCAGGAAGAAGGGGACGCCCGGCAGGAGAACGGCCGCCGTGTCGCTCGCCGCGAGCCGGGCGACGCCCTCGTCGGTGACGGCGATGAGGTGCTCGGCCGATACGGCCCCGGCCCCGGCGGCCAGCTCGGCGCCGCCCTGGGAGACGAACTCGTCGGCGTGGACCTTGATCCCGAAGCCGGCCGCCTTGGCCGCCGCGACGAGCACCCGCGTCTCCTCGGCCGAGAAGACGCCCGGCTCCGAGAAGACGTCGAAGAACCCGGCCAGGCCGCTCCGGCCGATCTCCGGGATCATGACGTCGACGAGCAGGGCGATGTAGTCCTCGCGCCGGTCCCGGTACTCCGGCGGGACCTCGTGGGCGCCCATGAAGGTCGGGATAATGTCGACGGGGTGGAGGGCGGCCGCGTCGCGCAGGGCCTCGAGCTGCTTCCGCTCGTCCTCGAGGTTGAGCCCGTAGCCGCTCTTGGCCTCGACGGTCGTCGTGCCGTGGAGGAGCATGCGGTCGAGCCGCTTCAAGCAGAGGGCGACGAGCTCGTCGCGGCTCGCCGCCCGCGTGGCTTTGACCGTCGCCAGGATGCCCATGCCCCGCTCGGCCAGCTGCTGGTAGGTCCAGCCCTTGACCCGGAGGCCGAACTCGCGGGCCCGGTCCCCGGCGAAGGGGAGGTGGGTGTGGGCGTCGACGAAGCCGGGCAGGGCGACCATCCCCCTCCCGTCGACCGTGACCGCGCCCGGCGCCGTCGCGACGCCCCTCCGGAACCCCTCTTCGTCGCCGGCGTAGACGATGGCGCCCCCGGAGGAGGCCACCCAGCCGTTCTCGACGAGACCGACCTCGCCGAGGTCCCGGCCGCGCCGGGGGAGGGGCCCGGCGCAGGTCAGGAGCTCCCGGCAGCCGGCGACGACGAGGTCAGCTGATGTCATGGGGCGTCTTGCGCAGGGCCTGGTGCTTGGTCCGGCGGATGAAGGCCGGCGTCTCGTAGGACTCCCACTGCTTGTCGCTGAGCGAGGAGGGCTCCGCGGCCGAGGCCGCCGCGCCCCGGCCTTCGAACAGATAGGGCGGGGTCTGCGGCATGACCGGGAACGGCGGGGCCGCTCTGCGGGGGGCGGGCCGGGCCGGGGCCTCGTCGGCCGGCTCGTCCGCCGGCTTCTCCTTGGGCAGGTCGAAGCCGGTCGCGATGACCGTGACCTTGACCGTGTCCTTCATGCTCTCGTCGATGACCGTGCCGAAGATGATGTTGGCGTCGGGGTCGGCCAGGCTGTGGATGAGCTGGGAGGCCTTGGACACCTCGTGGAGGGTCATCGTCTTGCCGCCGGTGATGTTGATGAGGACGCCGTGCGCGCCCTCGATGGACGTGTCGATGAGCAGCGGCGAGGAGATGGCCTTCTCGGCGGCCTCGAGGGCCCGGCTCTCGCCGGAGGCCAGGCCCGTGCCCATGAAGGCCATGCCCATGCCCTTCATGACCGACTTGACGTCGGCGAAGTCGAGGTTGATCAGGCCGGGCTTGGTGATGAGGTCGGAGATGCCCTGGGCGGCCTGGCGCAGGATGTCGTCGGCGAGGCGGAAGGCGTCCTGGACGGAGGTGTTGAGGTTGACCGTCTGGAGGAGCCGCTCGTTGGGGATGGCGATGACCGTGTCCACGGCCGACTTGAGCTCCTTGATGCCCTCCTCGGCCTGTTTCGCCCGCACCCGGCCCTCGAACGCGAAGGGGAGGGTGACGATGGCGATGACCAGGATGTCGAGCTCCGCCGCGAGGTTGGCGATGATGGGCGTCGCGCCCGTGCCGGTCCCGCCGCCGAGGCCCGTCGTCAGGAAGATCATGTCGGCCCCCTCGAGGGTCTCGAGGAGCCGCTCGGTGTCCTCCATGGCCGCCTGGCGGCCGACCTCCGGCCGCCCGCCCGACCCGAGCCCCTTGGTCAGCTTGCCGCCGATGGGGATCTTGGTCCGGGCCCGGCTGCTGTTGAGGGCCTGGAGGTCCGTGTTGACGGCGATGAACTCGACGCCCTGGACCCCGTGCTCGATCATCCG
>CAZFBC010000094.1:0-9465 GCA_964517245.1 uncultured Eubacteriales bacterium
GAGGAGCTGGATCTTCTCCGGCCGGTTGTTGTAGTAGAGCTTCTCGGCGACGCGGTTCGGGCTCGCCCCGAGCCGGGCCAGCTCGGTCGCGGCCGCGAGGGCGCGGGCCGTGGTGTTGGAGAACTGGAACGAGCCGGTGTCGGAGACGATGGCGCAGTAGAGGCATTCGGCGATCTCCGGCGTCGGGGGGACGCCGAGGAAGCCGCTCAGCTGGAAGGCCATCTCGCCCACGGCCGGCGCTTCGGGGTCGATCCAGTTGATGTCGGCGTAAGGCGTGTTCGAGAAATGGTGGTCGATGTTGATCTTGAAGGCCCCGTCGAGGCCTTCCTGCCCGGACCGGGAGACGTCGGCGCACTCGAGGAGGACGACGGTGTCGAAGTCCTCAGACCGGATCTGGCCGACCCGGATGCCGGCCATCTCGGGAAAGCCGGAGAAGGGCACGGGCGTCGGGTCGCGGTTGACGACGGTCGCGTCCTTGCCGAGAAGGCCCGCCATGCGGGAGATGGCCAGGGCCGTGCAGAGGGAGTCGCCGTCGGGACGGAGGTGGGAGGTCACGGCGATCCTCCGCGACGCCTTGATCCTGGCCGCGATGAGCTCCCTCGGGTCAGTGGCCATGCCGTTTCCTCTCCTCGATCAGCCGGTCGATCCGGTCCTGGTGCCCGGGGCCCGGGTCCAGGACGAAAAATAGCTCGGGATTATACTTCAACTTGATCCGGGAGGCAAGGACCCGGCGGATATGGCCCCGACTCCTTTCGAGGCGGGCGAGGGTGGCTTCGGGGCCGGCGCCCCCGAAGACGCTGAGGAAGACGCGGGCGCTGAGAAGGTCCGGCGTCATCTCCACGCGGGTGACCGTCAGGAGGCCCGACGCGGCGTCCTGAAGCTCGCCGATCAGGATCCGGCTGACCTCGGCCTGGACGAGCTCGGCGACGCGCCTCGTCCGGAGGCCCTTCTCAGGCAAAGCGGATCTCCTGGCCCGCCACCTCGGCCTCCCGGAGGTCCAGGGCCTCGGACAGGACGCGGCCGAGGACCTCCTCGACGACGGCCTGGTGGGCGTTGATCGTGACGACGCCGAGGCGGGACCGCTGCCACTTGTCCTGGAAGTCGAGCTCGGCCAGGGCGACGTTGTGGCGCCGGACCCGGTCCTTGAAGCCGTGGAGGACGCGCCGCTTGTCCTTGAGAGAGCGGGCGTGCGGAAAGAAGAGGTCGAGCGTCAGGACGCCGACGATCATCGGGAGCCTCCCGCGCCGCTAGACGGCCTGGACCTTTTCCCGGACGAACACTTCGATGGTGTCGCCCGGCTGCAAGCCGCTGAACCCGCCGACGCCGATGCCGCACTCGTAGTCCTTCTTGACCTCGGTGACGTTCTCCTTGAGATGCTTGAGGGAGGTGATGCGGCCCTGGTGGAGGACCTCGCGGCCGCGCAGGACGCGGGCCTCGGCGTTGCGGGTGATCTTGCCGTCCTGGACGTAACAGCCGGCGATCGCGCCGACCTTGGGGATCTGGAAGACCTTGCGGACCTCGGCCCGGCCCTGGAAGACCTCCCTGATGACCGGCTCGAGGAGCCCGATGACGGCCTTCTTGATGTCGTCGGTGAGCTGGTAGATGATCTTGTAGGTCCGGATCTCGACGTCCTCCTTCTTGGCCAGGTCGAGGATCTTCGGGCCCGGCTTGACGTTGTAGCCGATGACGATCGCCTTCGAGGCCGAGGCCAGCAGCACGTCGGCCTCGGTGATGTTGCCGGTCGCCGCGTGGACGATCTTGATGTTGACCTTCTCCGTGGCCAGGGGCAGGACCACGTCCGAGAGGACCTCGACGGACCCCTGGACGTCGGCCTTGAGGACGAGGTTGAGGTCCTTGGCCTGGCCGCCCTCGATCTTCTTGAAGAGCTCGTCGAGGGTGACGCCGCCGTCGCGCGCCTCCTCCGGCTTCTTGGCCCGGGTCTTGCGGAACTCGACGACGTGCCTGGCCGCGGCGGGGTCCTCCATGACCTGGAAGGGATCGCCGGCGGCGGGGACGTCGGCGAAGCCCATGATCTCGACGGGCATGGAGGGCCCGGCGCTCTTGAGGACCTTGCCGTGCTCGTCGAACATGGCCCGGACCTTGCCGCCGGCCAGGCCCGAGACGAACGCTTGGCCCTGGAGGAGCGTGCCCTGCTGGACGATGACGGTGGCGACGGGGCCTTTCTGGCTGTCGAGGCGCGCCTCGAGGACGACGCCCTGGGCCGCGACCTTGGGATTGGCCTTGAGCTCGAGGATGTCGCTGAGCAGGAGGATCATCTCGAGCAGGTCGCCGACGTTCCTGTTCTCCTTGGCCGAGACCTCGACGCTGATGGTCTTGCCGCCCCAGTCCTCGACGAGCAGGTTCTCCTTCGAGAGCTGCTGCTTGACCCGCTCGACGTTGGCGTCGGGCTTGTCGACCTTGTTGATGGCGACGATGATCGGGACGCCGGCCGCCTTGGCGTGGTCGATGGCCTCCTTGGTCTGGGGCATGACGCCGTCGTCGGCGGCGACGACCAGAACGACGATGTCCGTGGCCTTGGCGCCGCGGGCCCGGAGCTGGGTGAAGGCCTCGTGGCCCGGCGTGTCGATGAAGGTGATGGTCCGGTTCTTGACGGCGACGCGGTAGGCGCCGATGTGCTGGGTGATGCCGCCCGATTCCCTGTCGACGAGGTTCGAGGAGCGGATGGCGTCGAGAAGGGTCGTCTTGCCGTGGTCGACGTGACCCATGATGGTGACGACGGGCGAACGGGGCGCGAGCTCGGCCGTCCCGGCCTCGGCCTTCAGGCGCATGGCCTGGTCGAGCGTGATGAACTCCGCGTCGAAGTGGGTGGCCCGGGCGACCGCGGCGGCGATCTCCGCGTCGACGAAGTCGTTGAGCCCGACGGTGAATCCCTTGGCGGCGAGCATGTCCAGGAGGTCCTTGGGCCGGAACGCCATGGCCTCGGCCGCGTCCTTGACGAGCCAGCCCTCGCGGAAGGCGATGGGCTGTCGGGGCTTGGGCGGGGCGGGCGGCGGCGTCGGCTTGGGAGCGACCGGAGGGGCCGCCGGACGGGCCGGATGAGGCGCTCCGCCCGGCCTCTGCGGGTGCCCCCCCGGACGGTGGTGTTGGGGTGCGGGCCTTTGCGGGACGGGAGGACGGACCGGGGGCCGGGGCGGTTGCGGCGCCATCGGCCGGGGCGCGGGGGCCGGCGGGTGAGCCGCCTGCTTCGGAGGCGCGGGGTGTTGCGCGGCCGGCCGAGGGGCCGGAGCCGTGGGCCTGGGAGCGGGCGGCTTGGGAGCTTCGGGCGCCGGCGCGGGCTTGACGGGCGCGGGCGGGGCCGCCGGCTTGGGGGGGGCGGTCTTCGCGGGCGCCGGCTTCTCCGGGGCCGCGGCGGCGGGCTTGGGAGCCTGGGGCTTGGCGGCCGGCTTGGCTGCAGCCTTGGGCCCGACGCTCGGAGCGGCCGGTTTGGGCGCGGGCTTGGGCGCTACGCTCGGAGCGGCCGGCTTGGGCGCGGGCTTGGGCCCGACGCTCGGAGCGGCCGGCTTGGGCGCGGGCTTGGGCCCGACGCTCGGGGCGGCCGGCTTGGGGGATTCGGCCTTGACGGCCTTTCTGAGGGCGGGTTTCTTGGTTGTTTCACTCATTCGCGTCTTCTTGTTTGATGGAGATTTTCCAGCCGACGAGGCGGGAGGCCAGCTTGACGTTGATCCCCTTCTTGCCGATGGCCAGCGAGAGCTGGTCCTGGGGGACGACGGCCAGCACGGCCTTTTCGGTCCGGCTGACGACCTGAAGATGGGAGACCTTGGCCGGGCTGAGGGAGGCCTTGGCGTAGACGACGAGATCGGGCGACCACGGGATGATGTCGACCTTCTCTCCCTGGAGCTCCTTGGAGATGGCCAGGATCCTGTTGCCCCGGACGCCGATGCAGGCGCCGACGGGGTCGATGTCGCGCTCGCGGCTGGCCACCGCGACCTTGGCCCGCTCGCCGGGCTGGCGGACGATGTCCTTGATCTCGATCGTCCCGTTGGCGATCTCCGGGATCTCGGTCTCGAGGAGCCGGGCCAGGAACTGCGAAGAGGACCGCGAGACGATGATCTGCGGCCCCTGGTAGCCCCTGTGGACCTGGGCGATGACGGCCTTGACCAGGTCCCCCCGCCGGTGCTCTTCGTTGGGGAGCTTCTCGCGCAGGGGAAAGGCGACCTCGATCCGGTTGACCTCGAGGACGATGACGCCGTCCTCGATCCTCCGGACGACTCCGGTGACGATCTCGCCGATGCGGGGGGCGAAATCGTTGAGGATCTTCTCCTGCTCGGCGTCGCGGACCTTCTGGAAGATGACCTGTTTCGCGGCCTGGGCGGCGATGCGGCCCAGGGTGTCGGAGGGCAGGTCGATCTCCACGCTGTCGCCTTCCCGGATGTCGGGGCGGATGGCCCGGGCCTCGGCCAGCGAGATCTCCGCGGCGGCGTTCTTCGGGCTCTCCGTCGCCCGCTTGACCGCGAAGACGCGGAGCTCGCCCTTTTCGGGCTTGAACAGGACCTGGACGTCCTCTTTTTGCGAGAAGAACTTGGAGGACGCGACCCTAAGGGACTCTTCGATCGCCTGGATGATGATGCGAGGCTCGACGCTGCGCTCTTTGCTGAGCTGCAGGATCGTATTCCAGACGTTGACTTTCATCCGCTGTTCTCAATTCCCGATGAAGGGGGCTCAAGGGGAGGGATTATATCGGAATCCCGGTCAAAGTGCAACGAAGAGCCCGGCTCCGGGCCTGTTCCTCCCTCGGCGCCACCCCCAAAGGGGTCAGACGGCCGTGCCGTGGAGGGAGTAGGGGCCGGAGCCGGTGACGCGGACGGTGAGGAAACGGCCGACGGGGTCCGAGGGAGCGTCGAAGTTGACGACGAGGTTGCCGGCGGTTCGCCCGGAGAAGCGGCCGCCGCCCTTAGGGCTGGGTCCGGTGCCGAGGACGCGGAGGTCGCTCCCGACGAACGACCGGTAGATCCCGGCCTGGATCGACTTCTGGAGGGCCTGGAGGGCGACGAGACGCCGGCGCTTGACCTCGAGCGGGACGTCGTCGGGCCGCTCGGACGCCGCCGTCAGCGGGCGCGGCGAATAATGGAAAGAGAAGAGGCCGGCGAAGCGCACCTCGCGGAGGACCCCGCACGTCGCCTCGAAATCCTCCTCGGTCTCGCCGGGGAAACCGACGATGACGTCCGTCGTCAGGAGGAGCCCGGGGAGGCTCCGCCTCAGGCGGGCGACGAGGGCCAGGTACTCTTCGCGCGTGTAGCCCCGGTTCATTTCCCCGAGGACCCGCGAAGAGCCGGATTGGAGGGGGAGGTGGAGGGCCGGGCAGATCTTCGCTCCGGCGGCCATGGCCCGGACGATGTCGTCGCCGAAGTCCTTCGGGTGGGACGTGATGAAGCGGACCCACTCGGGTCCGGGGACGGCCGCGACCTCCTCGAGAAGCCGGGCGAAGCCGGTCCCCGAACCGGGATCGCGGTAGGAATCGACGTTCTGGCCGAGGAGCTGGATCTCGAGGGCTCCCGCGGCGGCGGCGGCGCGCACCTCGGCCAGGACGGCCGGGAGCGGCCGGGACTTCTCGCGGCCGCGGCTGAAGGGGACGATGCAATAGGCGCAGAAATTGTCGCAGCCTTCCATGATCGGAACGAAGGCGCTCCACGGAACGCCGCGGACGGTCGCCTCGGCCCCGATCTCCCTCCAGCCGGCGCCGAACTCGGCCCGGACTTCGCGGCTCCCGGCCGCCCGGAGGACCGTCCCGGCGAGGTCGGCGTAGCTGTCCGGGCCGGCGACGAAGTCGACGAAGGGGAGGGCCTCGAGCAGGCCGGCCTTGCGGATCTGGGCCACACAGCCCGTGACGCCGAGCACGAACGGACGCGCCCTCTTGAGCCGGGAGAGCCGTCCCAGGTAGGAGGCGAGCTTGTCCTCGGACTTCCTGCGGACGGCGCAGGTGTTGACGACGACGATGTCCGCGTCCTCCGGCCGATCCGCGGCCGCCGCGCCGGCCCGGACGAGAACGCCGGCGATGTGCTCCGAGTCGTTCACGTTCATCTGGCAGCCGAAGGTCCGGACGAAGACCTTCAGGCCGGCCAGGGGAGCGCTCAGAGCAGCTCCTCGAGGAGGGCGACCGCGTCCCGGACGTAGTCCTCGCACTTCGTCCTGTGGAGCTTGAGTTCGTCGGCGAGCTTCTGCCCGGCGGGCGTCCCGATGTCGCAGCCGAGCAGGTCCCGGCACTTGAGGTGCCCGTGGCGGGCGGCGAAGCGGTTCGCCAGCTCTTGGACGAGGGCGTAGGTCCTGTCCCGGGCGGCCTCGTCCTCGGGTTTCGTCCGGCCGTGCTTGAGCCCGGCGACGATGAAGGCCCCGGTGAGGGCGCCGCACCAGTCCGCCCTACGGGCGATGCCGCCCCCGAAGGGCTGGGAGACCCGGAGGAGGAGCTCCTCGTCGAGCCCGAAATCGGCGGCGAAGGCCGCGGCGACCGCCTGGGAGCAGCTGAAGCCCCGGCGGAACGAGGACAGGGCGCGGTCGGTCTTGGTCATGGTCGTCAACCTTTCACGGGGGTCCCGTCGATCATCTCCCGGGCGATCTGCCGCGAGGCCTCGGTCAGGCGGCTCCCCGCGACGAGACGGGCGATCTCCTCGACCCTCTCGTCCCGGCCGAGAGCGCGCGCGCCGGTGAACGTCCGGTCCTTCTCGACGCGTTTGTCGACACGGAAGTGGTGGTCCGCCGCCGCGGCGATCTGGGGGAGATGGGTGATGCAGATGACCTGGTGGCGACCGGCCAGCCGGCCGAGCTTGCGGGCGATGAACTCCGCCGTGCGGCCGCCGATGCCCGCGTCGATCTCGTCGAAGATGAGCGTCCGGAGGCTCTCCCGGTCCTTGCCGGCGGACATGAGGGCGAGCATGATCCGCGACAGTTCCCCGCCCGAGGCGATCCGCCGCAGGGCCCTCAGCTCCTCGCCGGGATTGGGCGAGAGCAGGAACTCGGCGTTCTCGGCGCCCTGGTCGCGGATGGTCGACGGGTCGCCGGGGGACGGCGGGACCGCCGCGAGTCGGACCTCGAAGCGGGCCTTGCTCATGCCGAGCTGGGCGATCTCCTTCTCGACGACTCGGCCTAGCCTTAACGCGGCTTTTCGCCGCGCCTCGCCCAGGCTGGCGGCCAGGGCGGCGTAGGCTTCGAAGCCCTTCCGGATGGCGGTTTCGAGCTCCCGGAGCCGTTCGCGGCCGGACTCGAGGCCTTCCCGCTCGCGGCGGAGGGCCTCGCCACGGGCGACGACCGCGTCGATCGTCCCGCCGTGCTTCCGCTTGAGCTTCTCGATGAGGCTCAGGCGCTCCTCGATCTCCTCGGCGTTCTCCGGGGCCCCGGCCCGGCGGTCCTTGAAGCGGACGAGCGAATCCGCGGCGTCCTGGAGCAGGATGGAGGCGTCCTGGAGGCCCGCCCCGAACTCGCCGAAGGCCTCGTCGTAGGCGGCCAGGTCGCCGAGCACGGCCCGGAGCCGGGCCAGCCGGGGGATGAGCGAGTCCTCGCCGAGATAGGCCAGATCGAGGGCCCTGTCGACGAGGCCGGCGATCTTCCCGGCGTTCTTGAGGATCTCGCGCTCCCGGAGGAGGCTCTCGTCCTCGCCGGGCTTGAGCCCCGCGGCCTCGATCTCCCTGAGCTGGTAGGCGATGAAATCGAGCCGCTGGTCCCGCTCCGCCTCCCGGGCCTCGAGCTCGCGCCTCTCCTGGAGGAGTCGCCGCAGTTCCTGGGCCGCGAGGGCCGTCGCCCGGACGAGGTCCGGGTCGTCGAGGGTCTCGTCGAGATAGCCCAGGTGGTTCTCGAGGTGGAGGAGGAAGACGTGGTCGTTCTGGCCGTAGATGTCGATGAGCCCGCCGGCGATCTCGCGGAGCCGGCGGACGGGGACGAGGACGCCGTTGACGAAGGCCTTGCCCGTCCCCTGGGCGGTGACCGAGCGCTGGACGAGGAGCTCGCCGTCCTCGGGCTCGGGCAGGCCGGCCAGGTCGAGGTCCCGGGCGGGGGCGTCGAAGACGGCCTCGACAAAGGCCTCCTTGGCTCCGGTCCGGACGAGGTCGGCGGAGGCCTTGTCGCCGAGGAGCAGCCGGATGGCGTCGATGATGATGGATTTGCCGGCCCCCGTCTCGCCTGTCAGGATGGAAAAGCCGGGGTCGAGCCGGACCTCGAGCTCCTCGATGGTGGCCAGGTTCCTGACCCTCAGGAGCTTGATCATGTCGACCCGGAGCTAATCGAGGATGTAGGGGACGAGGGCCCTCTCCATGTTGATCCGCCCATAGCCGGCGCGGTCGTCCCGGCCGGGGAAGGTCGCCCGGTTGACGTCGTCGGCGGTGTAGCGGATGATGGCCATGATCTCGTCGACGGCGAGGTCGGGCTTGGCGGTCCGGATGAGGGCGGCCAGACCGGCGACGTGGGGGGCCGCCGCGGACGTCCCGGAGGCGAAGAGATAGGGGAGGTCGTAGGGACCGACGTACCAAAGCGGCACCGGCGCGAGGATCCACTCGCCCGGCGCGGCCACGTCGACCTCGGGCCCCCGGTTCGAGTAGGACGAGATCGCGTCGTTGAAGTCGCTCGAGCCCACGGCCAGCACGTAATCGTCGTAGGCGGCCGGGTAGAGCACGGCCCCGCCGTCGTTGCCGACCGCGGCGGCGATGACGACGCCGTGGTCATGGGCGTACTTGCAGGCGTCCTCGAGGAACGGATCGGGGACGTCCCCGCCCAGGCTGATGTTGATGACGCTGGCGCCCTGGTCCGTCGCCCAGATGATGCCGTCGATGATCCAGCTGTAGTAGCCGTCGCCGTTCTCGTCCACGACCTTGACCGGCAGCACGGTACAGTTCCAGGCCGTTCCGGCGACGCCGACGCCGTTGCCCGTGGCCGCGGCGGCGATCCCGGCGACGTGGGTCCCGTGCCAGTGGTCGTCGAACGGGTTGTCGTCGTCGTTGGCGAAATCCCAGCCGCCCGGGACGACCTTGGAGGCGAGGTCGGGGTGTCCCGGGTCGACGCCCGTGTCGAGGACGGCGATGATGGTCTCGGTGTCGCCCTTGGCGAAGTCCCAGGCCGGCACGGCCTTGATGTCGGCTCCCGCCGTCGTGGCGAATTGGAGGCCGCCGCCGAGATCGAGGACGCCCCCCCGGTTGCGGAGATTGTATTGGTAGGCCTGGAAATAGGGATCGTCGGGGACGTCGGCCAGCCGGACCCGATAGTCGGGCCGGGCCGACTCGATGTCGCCGTTGCGGCGGAGCATGGCCAAGGTCTCCGCGACCGAGATGCCGGGCGCCGTGCGGACGCTGAAGACGTCGATCGCCGGGATGGCCCGGACCGAAGGGAAGCCGTAGGAGCGCAGGAGCTCCTCGGCGTAGACGCCGCTCGTCCCCGGCTTGAAGCGGACCAGGACGCGGTCGGCGGAGTAGCGTCTGATCCCGCGGCGGGCGGGCGGCTGGACATGGCGCGGGATGCGGGGGGCGC
>CAZFBC010000095.1:0-3161 GCA_964517245.1 uncultured Eubacteriales bacterium
AGGATCGCGACCCGCGGCGTGCCCGCGCCCGCGCCCGCCCTCGCGCCATCCCCGGCACTCTCCGCCGTCCCCGCCGACGACCCCGCGCGCGACTCGATCCCGCCGTCGATCCTGCCGGTCGTCTTCCTGAGCGGCTCCGACTACGAGATGGGCTTCCAGTACGGGGAGCAGGCCTGCGCCTACATCGACCGCACCCGCGAGGACAAGTGGGCCTCGGCCCTGCGGCGCTTCAGCCGCGACGAGGTGCTGCGCGCGCTCCGGGCCAACCAGTCGTTCATCCGGCGCTACACGCCCGAGTGGATCGACTTCATGCGCGGCATGGCCGAGGGCGCCACCCAGGCCGGCTTCCCCATGATCTACGAGGACGTCCTGCTCATGAACTGCACACTGCCCGACCCCGCGACGTCGGTCTTCCCGGAGGGCGCGGAGAGCGAGTCCCTCCCCCCGGCCAAGAGCTGCTCCGTCGCCTCGGCCTGGGGCACCGCCACGCGCGACGGTCGCCTCATCGGGCTCGACACGCTCGACACGCCGGACGTCGCCCACGCCGTCGTCATCGTGGCCTATCCCGACCGCGGCAACGCCTACATGTGCGGCGCCGACGCCGGCGAGATCGGCGACCACTTCCTGATGAACGACAAGGGCCTCTTCCTGGGCAACTCCGGCGGCGGCAGCTCGCCGCGCGCCGAGGACGAGGGCTACGGACTCGCCTGGGCCTGCAGCCTCCCCTACCTCGCGCGCTTCGCGGACGGCGCCTTCGAGGCCCGCGACATGGTCACGAAGTGGCCGATCAACGTGCCCGAGAATTTCCACTTCGCCGACGTGCGCGGGAACGCCTGCGTCGTCGAGAAGACCGCGGCCGTCCAGGCCGTGCGCGGGCCGGGCGACTTCGGGGAGAAGGACTTCCTGTTCTCGACCAACAACTACCTCGCCCCCGAGATGAAGGTGACCAAGGAGGGCGGGTTCGTGGGCGCTCATGGCGGGTACGGGGCCTACGCGGCGCCGCGCAACAAGATGATCTGGGACCTGTTCCACAACTACCGCGGGGCGATCGACGTCGAGTTCGCCAAGATGGTGCTGCGCTTCCCGGGCGCGCCGCCGCCGGCGCCTCCGGCCGGGGGCTGGGAGGCCATGTTCTGCCGCCCGACGAACCTGTGGACGGCGGTGGTCGAGCCGCGGGACGGCGACGGCGGCGTGGCCCACATCTGCACGGGGCCGGCGGGGCGGGTGCTGCACGCTTCGATCGCCGGCGACGGATCGGTCATGCGCCCGACCTACCGTTACGCGTCCGGGACCCACACGTTCTACCGGCTGCGGCTGGCCCTAAGCCCCGGCGAGGCGGCGGAGGCGGCCAAGAAAGCCGCCGAGGAGGAGATCGCCGCGGCTTACGGCATGCTGATGCACCTCGACTACCGGGACGCGGGGTACGGCGACCTGAAGGAGCTCTACGGGCTGGCCGTCGCCGAGATGTTCGAGGGCCGGAACGCGTACAACCGGGCGGTCCTGGCGGAGAAGGACGGCGCGGGAGGCGGCGCGGGAGGCGCCACGGGAGGCGGCGCGGCGGATAGCGCAGCGGATCGCGCGGGTAGAGATCGCGGCGCGGCAACAGGCAGGAACCGGGCGCTGGCGCTTTACGGCCGGGCGGCCTCGCTCTACGCCCGCGCCCAGGCCCACGCCCGCGAGGTCTACGAGGCCCTCGCGCCCGCCCCGACCAGCCCGGACGATCTGGGCCTGCGCCCCTTCGGCGGCCCCTGGGCCTCCTGGGAGACCCGCATCAAATAGCCCTTTGGGGTCGGACCTCAGCAACTTCTTTGATTTCTTTTTGTTAGCTGCCGGTCAGGGCCATCCATCAGTTTGACGAGAACCCAATTTATGCGTTTTCGATGGCAAAAACGTCAATCCACTCCGAACTTCTTCCTCAGTTCTTTGTCGATCTCGGCCGCCGTCTTCCGGTCGATGCCCTTGCCGCCGCGGGTATTGCGGACATCGGCGCCCGCTCCGCCGCGGTTCGCCGCCGGGGCCCGGACGTGCTCACGCCCGCTCCCCTTCGCGCTCCCCATCCCGCTCCTGCCGCCGCTCCGCTTCCCGCGCGCGCCCATGATGAAGCTCGACGGCCGCACGGCCGCGCCGTGGGCCCGGCAGTTGTTCCCGACCTTGTTGTCGTCGGACACGACCGTGATGTCGGACGTCCTGCCCTTATGCTCCCGGACGAGCCGGATGATCTCGTCGTCGCCGCCGTGGGCGGTCAGGGAGTAGACGCACCGGACCCCGGCGATGCGCTCGCCGCGCCCGCCCGAGTGCTCGAAGTCGCCGTCGAAGACGATCACGCACTCGACCCCCGGATGCGCGTGCCCCCACGTCGACACCTGGAGCGCCAGCCGGTTCCGCGCGTTCTGGAGCCCGCCGTCGAGGCTCCCCCGCAGCTCGGGGACGCGGTTGATGACGTTGTAGCCGTCGACGAGGAGGATCCTGCGCTCTGCCGTTCCCATCGCCAGGGAATGATAGCGCCGGCCGCGGGCAGGTGTCAAACGCGTCTCTTGGCATTTGGCCCGCAGATAGTGTAAATATATCGCTGACGTCGGCCTTCGACGAATCTTACGGCTAGGCGGTCGGTGAGCGAGGGAGGCCCGCATGACGACGAACCGATACTTCTTCACGAGCGAGAGCGTGACCGAGGGTCACCCGGACAAGATCTGCGACCAGATCAGCGACGCGATCCTCGACGACCTGCTCGGGCAGGACCCGGATTCCCGGACGGCCATCGAGGCGCTGACGACCACGGGGACGGTCCACGTGGCCGGCGAGGTCACGACCGACGGGTACGCCGACGTCCAGCAGATCGTCCGGCGGACGCTCAAGCAGATCGGCTACACGGACCCGCGCTACGGCATCGATTGCGAGGACGCGGGCGTCTGGGTGGCCATCCATGCCCAGAGCAAGGACATCGCGCGGGGGGTCCGCCGGGCCGAGAAGGACAAGCAGGGCGCCGGCGACCAGGGCATGATGTTCGGGTTCGCCTGCAACGAGACGCCGGAGCTGATGCCCCTGCCGATCATGCTCGCGCACCGGCTGGCCGCGCGGCTGGCCGAGGTCCGGAAGCACAACGCGCACCACAGCCTGGGTCCGGACGGCAAGAGCCAGGTCACGGTGGAGTACCGCGACGG
>CAZFBC010000095.1:3261-6143 GCA_964517245.1 uncultured Eubacteriales bacterium
GGCATGGGCCGGCACGGCGGCGGGTGCTTCTCGGGCAAGGACCCGAGCAAGGTCGACCGGAGCGCCGCCTACGCCTGCCGGTACATCGCCAAGAACGTGGTCGCGGCGGGGTTGGCCGAGCGCTGCGAGGTCCAGCTGTCGTATGCGATCGGGGTCGCGGACCCGATGGCCGTGTACGTCGACACCTTCGGGACGGGGACGCGGCCGGACGAGGACATCGCCGCGCTCATCCGGAAACACTTCCCGCTCCGGCCGAGCGACATCATCGAGCACCTGAAGCTCAAGCGGCCGATCTACAAGAAGACCGCGGCCTACGGCCATTTCGGGAGGAACGATCCCGACTTCACATGGGAGCGGACGGATAAGGCGGAGGCCCTGCGACGGAGCTGATTTTTTGTTTGGGGTCGGACCTCAGCAACACTAATAATTACAGATGTTTAGGGCCTGTTTTCGGAGGTCTCTAAACTGTAACTTTCACGTTTTTAGGGCTAAAATCGATCAAACTGTAAATGGCAGAAAACCGCATTGCTCATTTTTGGGCCTAAAAACAGCATTCTTAAGCTGGAGGGAGGCCCCTAAAACTAGCCTATCTTATTGATATATCTAGATGTTGCTGAGGTCCGACCCCAAAGAGGCACCCCAAGCCCTGGCCCGATCGAATTCGCCCTCGCGCAGAGGGCCATAGGAGCCCTTGACCAGGAAGCGCTGCTTCTTGGCGATGGGCTTGTAGCCCCGCCTGGCGATGAGCTTCAGGATCGTCGCCGCGGAGCCCCCGGGCGAGAGCTTGAAGCCGGTCTCGAAGGCGGCAGCCGCGCCCCGGCCGCTCCCCTCGGGCAGCGCCTCGAGCCAGCTCCGCATCGACGGGTGGGTCAGGTCCGGCGGCGACGGCGCCTTCCCCGGCTTGGCGGCCATGTCGCTGCGCGTCTTCTCCGACGGCAGCGAGAAGGCGATGATGGGCGACCCGGCCACGATCAGGTCGACGCCCGTGAGCGCCTCTCCCGTCGCCTCGGCGGTCGACATCGCCCGTGCTCCCGGCCCGAGCCCTTCGGCGATGGCGCGCGCGACCTCGGCCGTGTTCCCCCAGTAAGACTCATACACGACGACGACTTTCATGGTCCTCCTCCTCTCCCTGCGCAGAATCTCGCGCAGAACTGTTCGACGACCTCCCAGAGCTCCGGCGGCAATCGCTCCCGGACCTCGGCGCACACCGGCTCCGCGACCGGACCGTAGTAGGCCTCGGCGATGCCGCCCGTGATGCAGGCCAGCGTGTCGCTGTCGCCGCCGAGCGAGACGGCGTTCCGGATGGCGTCCTCCCACGACGAGGCGTCGAGGAACGCGACGATCGCCTCGGGGACTGTCCGTTGGCACGACTCGTCGAACCCGTATCCGGGCCGGATCCCGTCGACGGTGCGGCCGAGGTCGTAGCCGAACCTCGACGCGATCTCCCGCCTGATCAGCCCCTTGTCGCGCGTCGTCCTGGCCAGGAAGACGGCCAGCGCGGTCGCCTGGGCGCCCTTGACGCCCTCGGGGTGATCGTGGGTGAACTCGGCCGTGCGCGCGGCCTCCCGCAGAACGTCCTCCGCCGTGTCGAACGCATACCCGACCGGGCTGACGCGCATGGCCGACCCGTTGCCCCAACTGTTGTAGGGCTTGGGCCGCTTGGACCCGAGCCAGGCCCGGAAGCCTCCGCCGTAGCTCACGTCCGGGTAGCGCCGGCCGAAGTCGAGGACGGCCTTGCGGTAGTCGAAGCCCAGGTGGATCGCGTGGGCGACGGCCACCGTCAGGACCGTGTCGTCGGTGAAGCGGCACCCCGGCGCGAAGAGCGGGAAGTCCTTGGTCTTGATCCGGCCGAACTCGTAGACCGACCCGATGATGTCGCCGGCGATCGCTCCGATCATGCTTCTCTGACTATTCTATTAGCCCCGTCCGAGGGCGATGTCAAGACGCCGAGGGCCCGACCGCAGTACGCGACCGGCTTCACCGGCCGTCGCGTCAAATACCCCCCCCGGAATCACCCCCCGCGGGGATGGAAGGCTAATCAGGCTCCCCCTAGCATGGAGGCGCGAACGAATGGGAGCATGATAAGGAAGGTGCAGAATGGCGAGCATGCAAGTTGAGCACGGCCAGACGAGCGGACACGGACAGGCGCGCGGGCGAACGAGCCGGACCGGGAACGGAAGCGGGAACGGGAGCGCGCGCGCGCACAAGCCGGCCAAAGCGACCGGGCGGAGGAATTGCCCGGCCTGCCCCTACTGCCGCGAGAAGGACGAGGTCATCCCCATCCTCTACGGATTCCCGTCGGACAAGGGCTTCCTGAGAGCCGAGCGCGGCGAGGTCTATCTCGGCGGCTATATCGTCGGGCCCGCGACCCACTACTGCAAACGCGACGACAAGGAATTCTAATCGCCCGCCGGTTGTGATAAGATAATAGGGCCCGGCGGCGGCGTCAGCAGCGCGCGGCGGGTCCGGAGGGCGGTCATGTCCGAACACCACAAGATTTACATCACGAGCTTCGACCAGGAGAGGCTCCATAACATCCTGATGTCGCCCGCGGTCCAGTCAGGGCCGAACAAGGAGCATCTGGCCGAGCTCCAGAAGGAGCTGGCGCGGGCGGTCATCGTCGAGCCCAAGGACATCCCGCCCGACGTCGTCACCATGAACTCGAAGTTCAGGATGCGCGACATGCAGTCGAACGAGGTCGTCGAGTATACGCTGGTCTACCCGCACGAGGCCAATATCACGGAGAACAAGCTTTCGGTCCTCGCCCCGATCGGGATGGGCCTGCTCGGGTACCGCGCCGGAGACGTCTTCGAATGGACCGTCCCGGGCGGAAAGCGCGTTCTCAAAGTCGAGGAGATCCTCTACCAGCCCGAAGCCGCCGG
>CAZFBC010000095.1:6243-9370 GCA_964517245.1 uncultured Eubacteriales bacterium
GGCGCTATCCTATTCATTTTATTTGTGTTGCTGAGGTCCGACCCCAAGGTGATTCCAATTTAACAGCGCGTTCCAGAGGAACCGATGGTCGGAGCGGTTCAGGTCGCGGTGGATCGGGTTGAAGTTGAAGGCGATGACGCGGCCCTTGCCCGCCGGCAGGTCCATGATCGCCGGCCGGCCCTCGAGCTCGTCCTCGCCCTTCAGCGCGCCGCTGACCAGCATCTTGACCTCGTCCTTCTTGGCCTTCTCCTTGGCCTCCCCAGCCTCCGGCGTCAGCGCCGTCTCCGGCGCCTCCTCCTCGCGGTCCTCTTTCCTCAGCTTCGTCCCCCACTGCATGACGACGCCGCCCCGCCCCGCCCTGGCGATGTCGTAGACCGGCATGTACGAGCGGAAGACCGACGTCACTTCCGGCGACCCGTACGCCAGCGGATGGTCGGGCCGCACGAACTTGACCCGCAGCTCCGACCCCGGCGTGAAGAACGCCCCGCCCTTCCGGCCGACGTCCCGCACGAGGCCGCCTTCGAGCGCCAGCGCCGACCCGTTGCCCAGCGTGACGAGCACGCCGCCCGCCGCCAGGAATTTCTCGATGTTGGCCATCCCCTGCCAGCCGATGCCGCCGGTGATGTCCTCGGACGCGTCGGGCACGCCGAGGCTCGGCGTCGCCTCCGTCTTCTTGTAGGCCAGCGGCCCGAACTTCCCGTCGATGCCGTGGATCTGGTCCTGCAGGTCGAGGTAGTTGTGGCCGAACACGATGACGTCGAACCGCTCGCGCAGCCTCCCGGCCCGCACGTCCTCGTCGCGCAGGTGCGTGTACGGCACCTTCTCGCGGTCGAGCACGTACCGCACCCAGCCGACCGATTCGGTGTCGGCCCACGTGTGCCAGACCGCCAGGCGCGGCAGCTTCGACTCGTGCCGGGCGACGTCCGGGACGGCCGCGGCGCTCTCGAAGTCGAGGGCCAGCTCGTCGGCCGCCCGCCGGAGCGCGTCCGCGAGCGCCGCCTCCCCGCCCCGCCCCGCGCCTCTGCCGCCGCCGAGGCCGCCGATGATCCACGACCCGGCGGGATAGGCCTTCCCGTCGCACTCGAACGCCTTCTCGGCGATCTCGACGCGGTAGGGCGACAGCCGACTGCGCAGCGCCATCAGCCCCTCCTGCCCCCTGTCCGCGAGCAGGAAGACGGGGCCGTCGCCGCCGACGCGCCCCTCCACCGCGAACCCGTCCGCGAGCGGCTCGACCGCGACGCCCATGACCGCCGCGTCGTCGATCCGCTTGGCCTCGAGCCCGTAGTGCACGGGCAGCGCCCACGACACGTCGTCGTAGGGCTCGTTGGTCGCGTCGGGCGGGAACATCTGCGGCAGCAGCAGGTCCACGGCGTAGTTGCGGTACGGCTGGTCGAGCCGGACCACGTACGTCCCCGCTGGGAACTCCCCTTCCTTGACCTTGAACGCCGCCGCCGCCCGCCCGACCTCGATGCGGTGCGTGAGCAGCAGCCCGACCATGTCGGCGACGCGCCGGCGGTCGCCCTGGTCGGCCGGGATGGCGAACGCGTACGGCCCGCCCTTGACGCCCTTCTGCCACGAGTTGTAGCTCTTGCGGTAGAAGTCGCGCAGCATGTCGTCGGCGTGCTTGGCCGCGTAGTCGAGGATGGCCAGGCACCCGCTCTCCATGTAGTTCGTGTTGTTGCGCAGCGACCACATGAACTTGCGCGGCGGCGGCAGGGGCCGGTACCACTCCCGGCTCGTCGCCGGCCGCCCGGCGTAGCGCTCCTCGTTCGGCCGCAGCACGCGCTCGACCGTCTCGGCCGTGCCGTTGCCAAAGGTTTCGTAGCCGCGGCCGACGCTGTTGTGGTTGATGGCGATCGAATCGAGGAAGACGTGCTCCCAGCCGTCGCTGAAGCCCCACGTCCAGACGCCGGGCATGCCGGCCGACGTCAGCGCGCCGACCTCGGCGAACGACATGGCGAACATCTCGTTGACCAGGATCGGCTCGAGGTTGGCGTTGAACGGCCCCGTGCCGTTCCAGGTCTGGAGCAGCGGCAGCGACTCGTGGAGGTCGTGGACGACCTGCGGGTGGTAGTCGAAGAACATCTTCGTCACGGCCTTCGACAGCGCCAGCGCCTGCTGGTGCGAGTCGCGGTTGTTGTCGTGGAAGACGTAGAGGCCCCAGTAGGGCGGCGACGTCGGCGGCAGAGCGTCGTAGTCGGTCCGGCCCTTGAGGTAGCGGTAGAACCAGTCGACCTGCTTGTCGCGGCCGTCAGGCTCCGACGCCGGGTTGATGAGCACGACGAGCTCGCCGCGGATCTTCTTGATCATCGGCTGGTCGGAGACGGCCAGTCGGTAGGCCAGCTCCATGACCATCTCGGGGCTGCCGAGCTCGGTCGGGTGCAGGCCGGCGTTGAAATAATAGATGGGCCGCGACGAGGCGATGAGCTCCTCGGCGGCGTCGGGCGTTGTCCGGCGCGGGTCGGCCAGCGCGGCGGTCGCCGCCTTGAGGCGGTCGAGGTCGCGGATGCCGTCCTCGTCGGCGATGGCCGCGAGGATGATGTCGCGGCCCTCCTCGCTGCGGCCGATCGTCTCGACGCGGACGCGCGGCGAGGTCTCGGCGAGCTTGCGGAAGTAGCCGTAGATCTGGGCCGTCGTCGACAGCTCGCCCGCGGCGCCGACGGCGTGGCCGAGGTACTCGGCGGGCGACGGCACCGTGTCGGAGTCGGGCAGGTAGGCGACCCAGGGATTGCCGAAGCGCGGCTCGGTCGTGTCCTTGGCGATGGCTTCGACGGAACCGGGCTCGACCCGGTCCGGGGCGAAGGGATTGCTGGTCCGGGCCGGGGCGACCTCGGACCGGTCCTGGGCGATCATGAACGCCGCCGCGGCGAGCAGAAGCGTCAGGACGATCGGGACGACGAAACGGCGCGATTTTCTCATGGCTTCAACTCCTGTCAAAGTCTAGGGGACACAATACCAATTTCCGAATGGCCCGACAAGCCATATCGCCACGGATCCGCCCGGCGCGGTCCCCCGCGCCATCGACAAAGTGGGGACAAGGATGTCGGAAAGTGATAAAAAGTAGGCTTGAGCCCATCTCAATCTTACGCGAAGGAGCCGCGAACCATGAATCGTGCATCGCGCCTGC
>CAZFBC010000096.1:0-2606 GCA_964517245.1 uncultured Eubacteriales bacterium
AACTTCGTCAGCGGCTACGACTGGCGCGACGGCATCGGCGACCGCGACCGGCGGCCGCCGCGCAAGAACCCGGCCTGGTCGGGCGTCGAGCACAACGACGTCGGCGTCCACGAATACCTCGACCTGATGCGGCTCATCGGCTCGGAGCCCTACATCACGGTCAACAGCGGCCTGGGCGACGTCGCGATGGCCCTCGAGGAGCTCCAGTACGCGAACGGCGCGCCGGACACGAAGATGGGCAGGCTCCGGGCGGCCAACGGCCGGGTCGAGCCCTGGGGCGTCAAGTTCTGGGCCATCGGCAACGAGATGTACGGCGACTGGCAGCTCGGCCACATGCCGCTTTCCGACTACGTCAAGAAACATACCCAGTTCTCCGTGGCCATGAAGGCCATGGACCCGTCGGTCCGGGTCGTCGCGGTCGGCGCCGTCGGCCGCTGGAGCGAGACCATGCTGGCCGAGGCCTCGAACCACATGGACCTCATCAGCGAGCACTTCTACGTCGGGCACAAGCCCGGGCTCCTCAGCCACGTCGATCAGATGCCGGCGGAGGTCCGCCGCATCGCCGAGGCCCACCGCAAGTACCGGGCCGGGATCCCGTCGCTCAGGACGAAGGAGGTCCCCGTGGCCCTCGACGAGTGGAACTACTGGTACGGGCCCCACGTCTACGGCGAGCTGGGGACGCAGTACTACCTCGAGGACGCCCTCGGCGTCGCCGCCGCCCTCAACGAGTTCGCCCGCCAGAGCGACGTCTACGACATGGCCAACTACGCCCAGACGGTCAACGTCATCGGGGCCGTCAAGACGTCGAAGACGGCGGCCGTCCTGGACACGACGGGCGTCATCCTGGCCCTGTACCGCAAGCATTTCGGGACGGTCCCGGTCGCCGTCGCCGGGGCGCCCGAGCCGCTCGACGTCATGGCCTGCTGGAAGGACGAGTCCCGGAGCGTCCTGACGCTCTCTGTCGTCAACCCGACGAAGAGGGAGACGACGCTCAGGCTCGACGCCGGCAGGCTGAAGCTGCCCCGGACGGCCCGGCTCTTCCTCGTCGGGGGCCTCGACCCCCGGGCCCGCAACGTTCCGGGCGAGCCGCAGCAGGTCGCCGTCCACGAGACGGCGGACGCTCCCTTCGGGACGAGGCTCCTCGTCCCGCCGATCAGCGTCTCGCTCTACGAGGTCGCGGTCGGCCCGCGGCCCGAATGACGGGGCGCCGGGAACGCCCGGCCGCCGGAATGCGTATCATTTTATGGTAGAATACCGTTCTTTCGAGAAAGTGGAGGTACCCATGAAGACAATCGTCCGGCCCCTGGTTCTCGCCATCCTGGCCCTGGCCTGCCTGTCGGCGCTCGCCGCCCCTGCGGCGGCGCAGGACAAGCCCGTCGACACGAAGAAGATCCTGGCCGAGATCGTCGGCGACTACGACTTCGTTTTCAACGGCGAGTCGCTCATCGTCCAGTTCACCGAGCAGGACGGAAAGCTCTTCGGCGCCCCTCCCGGCGAGACGCCCGAGGAGATCAGCCCCGTCGCGGGCAAGCCCCTCGCCTATGACGTCACCATCGCGGCCAACGGGCAGTACTACGAGCTGCAGTTCGTCCGCAACGACAAGGGCGTCGTCGACAAGTGCGTCATGACCGTGATGGGCGCGGTCGTCGAGGGGATGAAGATCATCAAGTGACCGCATGTTCAGAGCCTCGGACCTGAAGAAAGGCGAGGTCGTCAAGATCGACGGCGACCCGCACATCGTCGAGACGATCAAGGTCCAGACGCCCTCCGCCCGCGGCGCGGTGACGCTCTACAAGATCCGCTTCCGCAACCTGGCGACGAAACGCAAGGTCGATCAGTCGCTTCGCGGCGACGACGTCCTGGCCGAGGCCGACTTCGAGCGGCGTCCGGTCCAGTACCTCTTCGGCGACGCCTCGGGCATCACCTTCATGGACCTCGAGGACTACAGCCAGTTCGCGCTGACGAAGGACGAGATCGAGGACGAGTGGCCCTACCTTACCGAGGGCGTCGAGGGCCTCGTCGCCATCTCGTCCGAGGGACGCGTCCTGGGGCTCGAGGTCCCGACCTTCATCGAGCTCGAGATCGTCGAGACCCGGCCGTCGGTCAAGGGCGGCTCGGTCACGGCCCGGACCAAGCCGGCTACCCTGTCGACCGGGCTCGTCGTCCAGGTCCCGGAGTACATGTCGGCCGGCGAGATCATCCGCGTCGACACGCGCACGGGCGAATACGCCTCCAAGGCCTGATGCTCAACGGCGGCTACGCCTATCCCGACCGCGTCTCGGACCGGGACGCGGGGCGGTCCGTCCTGGCTTTCTACGCCCTCCGCTATCCCCATTCGACCGGGGAGGAGTGGCGGGAGAAGATCGGGCGGGGGGAGGTCGCGCGCAACGGCCGCAAGGCCTCGCCGGACGACGTCCTGCGGCGCGGCGACCTCCTCGTCTACGGCCGGCCCCCCTGGGAGGAGCCCGACGCGCCGCGCGAGTTCGGGACGCTGCTCGAAGACGACGACGTCCTCGTCCTGGACAAGCCCTCCGGCCTGCCGGTCCTGCCCGGGGGCTTCTTCCTGGAGAACACCCTCCTCCGCCTGGCCCGGCGGCGGTTCGGGG
>CAZFBC010000096.1:2706-9309 GCA_964517245.1 uncultured Eubacteriales bacterium
TATGGATGCGGAGGAACCCCGTGAGGACGAAGTCTGCCCTGTTCGGCGGACGGCCGGGCCCGGTCGTCGCGGTCGTCCTCTGCGCCGCCGCCCTGCTCGCCGCCGCGTCGGTCCCGGCCGCCGACCCCGCGGGCCGCGCCCCGCTCCGCTTCGCCTGGCTGACCGACACCCACGTCGGATCGGACCGCGGCGCCGACGATCTGCGGACCTCCGTCGCCGACATCAACGCCCAGCCGGGCCTGTCCTTCGTCCTCGTCTCGGGCGACGTCACCGAGATGGGCTCGTTCGCGGAGTACCGCCTGGCCAAGGACATCCTCGGCGGCCTGCGCGTCCCCTGCCACGTCATCCCCGGCAACCACGACACGAAGTGGTCGGACTCGGGCGGGTCGGATTTCACGAGGCTGTGGGGGGCCGACCGCTTCGCCTTCGAGACCGGCGGGTTCCGCTTCATCGGGCTCGCCCAGGGGCCGGTCATGAGGATGGGGGACGGGCACTGGGCGCCCCAAGACGTCCGCTGGCTCGACGGCCTGCTCGGCGGGACCGGGGCCGGGAAGAAGCCGACCGTCTTCGTCACCCACTACCCGCTCGACGACAGCATCGCCAACTGGTTCGTCGTCCTCGACAGGCTGAAGACGGTCCCGACCGTCGCCGTCCTGGTCGGTCACGGCCACAGGAACAAGGCCATGGACTTCGAGGGCCTGGCCGGGATCATGGGCCGCGCCAACGTGGGCACGGACGCGGCGGCGCCCGGCTACAACATCGTCGAGATCGGCGCGAAGGCCCTGACCGTCGCCGAGAGGACGGCGGGCCGGACGCTGCCCCCGTGGCACCGCATCGCGCTCGAGCGGGACGGGCTCCCGGTGGTGACGAGGGGCGGGGCCGTCCGCGCCGCGGGGGCGAAGACCGACCCGCCGGCCCGGCCCGACTTCGGGGTCAACTCGGCCTACCCGCAGGTCCGGGTGCGCTGGCGCTTCGACGCGGGCTGGACGATCGCCTCGGCCGCCGCGGTCTCCGGCCGGACGGTCGTCTTCGGCGACGCCTCCGGCACGGTCCGCGCCCTGCGCGTCGCCGACGGCAGCATCGCCTGGGAGTTCAAGACGGGCGAGCCCGTCTACTCGACCCCCGAGGCCGCGGGCGACCGGGTCGTCTTCGGGGGGACGGACGGCAAGATCTACGCCCTGGACGCCCGGACCGGGACGCCGGTCTGGCGGATCCAGACCGGTGGGCCCATCGTCGCCTCCCCGCGCATCGCCGACGGCATCGTCTACATCGGTTCGGGCGACCGCATCTTCCGTGCCGTCGAGCTGGTCACGGGGAGGCGGATCTGGGGCTACGACGGCATCGAGGGCTTCGTCGAGACGAAGCCGGCCGTCGCCGACGGCAAGGTCGTCTTCGGGGCCTGGGACGGCCGCCTTTATGCCGTCGACGCGGTGAGCGGCGGGCTGGCCTGGACTTGGCAGGGCGAGAAGCCGAGCCGGTTCTATTCCCCGGCCGCCTGCTGGCCGGTCGCCGCGGGCGGCCGGGCCTACATCGTCACCCCGGGGCCGTGGATGGCGGCCATCGACCTGGCCACCGGCAGCGAGATCTGGGGCACGGACAACTGGGCCGTCCGGGAATCGATCGGGATCTCCGAGGACGGGAGCCGGGTCTACGTCCGGACGACCGACGACGTCGTCGTCGCGCTCTCCACGGAGGCCGACGATTTCGAGCCGCTCTGGGAGACCCCCGTCGCGGCGGGGCGCGACACCAATTCGGCCATGCTCGTCGAGAAGGACGGCGTCGTCTTCTTCGGCACGAAGAACGGCCTCCTCCTGGCCCTGGACGCCGGGACCGGGACGGTCAGGTGGAAACACCGCGTCGGCGTCGCCCTCCTCAACACGGTCACGCCCGTCAGCGGACGGGAGGTGGTCGTCACGGATTTCGACGGCCGCGTCTCCCTCGTCGCCTCCGACCGCTAAAAAAAGGTGCAATAATTCTTGAGCGCGTCTTGAAACCCACGCTGCGGAAGACCCTGAGGATATCGGGCGTCGCTCTCGGCGCCCTCCTCTTCCTCCTCGTCGCGGCGGTCCTCTTCGTCCTTCTCAACAAGCCCTTCGTCAGGAGCTTCGTCGAAGGCCGGCTGGCCGGAGGGGCGTGGTCGATGGCCCGGCTGTCCCGGCTCGACTACTCCCTCTTCCCGTTCCGCGTGTCCGCCGGAGGCGTCGAGATCGTCCGGGAGGACGCCTTCCAGAAGATGACGGTTTCGCTCGCGAGCCTCGAGGCCGGCGGGAAGCTCGGGAGGCTCGTCCGGGGCGTCCGGCCGGCCGTCGACGCGATCGTCATCGACGGCCTCGTCTTCCGGCTCGAGCAGAAGGCCGCGTCCGGAGAGCCGCTCGACGTCGAGGCCTTGCTTCTCCAGGCCGCGGACGCGCTCGGCCTGGCCCGGCGGATCTCGCTGACGAACGCGCGCCTCGAGATCGCCCTCCTCGCCCTGGACGCCGGCCTCGACGGCCTCGACATCACGCTCGAGCCCGAAGGCGCGAACGACGTCGTCGCGTACGCCATCGGCCGCTGCGACGTCCGGGTCCGCGCCGGCGGCGGGGCCTTCCTCCTGACGGCCGGATTGACCTCGTCGGGGCGCCTCGGCCTGACCACGCCGTTCCTCGTCGACGCGGACGTCGCCCTGGACTCGCCCCGATTCTCCGCGGCCGGCGTCGACGGATCGTTCGGCTCCCTCGCCCTCGCCGCGGAAGGCCGGTACGACGCGTTCGGCCGGACGCTCTCGGGGGCCCGGCTCGAGGTCGAAGTTCCCGGCCTGTTCCGGCTCGAAGGAACGGCGACGGGGAGCGTCGGCCGCGGGGCCTTCCTCGAAGCCTCGGTCAAGTCCCGTATCGACAGCCTGGAGGCCGCGGCCGGGCTCCTGCGGTCCCGGCTCCCGGTCGCGCTGCGCGGCGCGGGGTTCCGCGGCCGGGCCGAGCTGTCGGGGACTTACTCTCGCCAGGACGCGGCCGGGAAGATAAAGGACGCCCTGCTGGCCGTCCTCTCGCTCGAGGACGTGGAGATCGAAAAAGCCTTCGAAGGAAAGCCGGTGCGCCTCGGCGCCTCCGGGCGCGTCGAGGCCTCCGGACCATCCGGCGACCCGCGCCTCCTGGCCGACCTTCGCCTGTCGGTCGGGCCGGTCGCCGTCTCGGGCCTGTCGGTCGCCGGCGCCGAGGTCGATCTCGGCGTCGCGGGAGGTCGGTCGGGCGCGGACGTCGTCCGCTTCGAGGCGCGGCTCTCGCGACCGGCCTACGCCGCCGCCGACGGGAAGAGGACGGCCTTCGACCGGGCGGAGCTCGCGGGCCAGGCCGGGATCGATCTCGCCTCGAAGACCGTTTCGCTGCCCTCGCTCGAGGCCCGGCTGCCCGGACTCGCGCCCGTCCGGTTCTCGGGCCGGTTCGGCCTCGGGCCGGGCGCCCCCTCCGAGGTCCGGGTGGAGAGCCGCGGCCTCGACATCCCCGCCCTCCGAGCGGTCGCCGCGCCCTTCATCCCGGAGAGCTTCGCCGGCTGGGACGTCGCCGGCGCGGCCGACCTCTCGCTCTCGGCCCGCCGCCCGGCCGGGCCGGGCGGGGACTGGAGCCTCGCCGGGTCGCTCTCCCTGGGCGGGCTCACGTTCAACGACCCGTCCTTCACGGTCGCCGGCGAGGGCCTCGATCCGGTCGTCCGCTTCGAGGGCGCCTCGCGCGCCTCGGAGGGCCTGTCGTTCAAGGGCTCCCTCGGCGTCGGCCGGGGCGAATCGCTGTGGAAAGCGGTCTACGTCTCGTGGAGCAACCACCCGCTCGAGCTGACGTTCGGCGGCCGCCGCGACCCCGCCTCCGGCGGGATCGACGGGCTCACGGTCCAGGCGGTCCTTCCCGGGATCGGCACGGTCGAAGCCGCGGGCTCGGTCGGGACGACCCCGGCGCCCCCGTTCGACCTGCGGGTTGAGGCGGACCTGAGCCTCGACCCGCTCTACTCCCTCTATGCCCAGGCCGGCGTGTCCGAAGAGAGCCGGATGAAGATCGAAGGCAAGCTCGGAGCGGACCTCCGGGTCCGCCGGGACGGCGACGACCTCTCGGTCGCCGGGAGGGTCAGGCTCGCCGACGCGAACCTCGAGCTTCCGTCGACCGGGACCCTCCTCGCCGGCCTCTCCGCCGACCTGCCCGTGCGCTACGAATCCGCACGGAGCCCGGCGGATACGACCGGCGCGACGGACGCCCCGCTTCCCGAGGAGGGTTACCTGCGCGTCCGGGAGCTGTCGAACCGGTTCCTGTCACTCTCCTCCGTCGACGTGCCGCTCCGGGCCGGGACGAACGCCCTGGGCGTCGAGCCGGTGTCCCTCGCGCTCTTCGGCGGCCGGCTCGAGGTCGGCCGGACGGTCTTCCGCTACGATCCCGCGGACGGCTCCTTCCGGGGGCTGGGCTCGCTCGCCCTGCGCGATCTCGACGTCGCCCGCTTCCCCATCCAGTCGCCCCAGTTCAAGCTGACCGGCAAGGTCCGGGCCGACTTCCCGCGCCTCGACATCGGGTCGCGCCTCATCGCCGTCTCCGGCCGCGGCGAGGCCGATGTCTTCGGCGGCACGGTCGTCCTGCGCGACCTCGCCGTCGCGGACCCGTTCACGCCCGGCCGCGCCATCTCGCTCAACATCGACCTCGTCGAGCTCGACCTCAAGAGGCTCACCGACGAGGTCCCCTTCGGCGAGGTCACCGGGATCGTCCGCGGCGAGGTCCGCGGCCTCGTCATCACCTACAACCAGCCGGCCCGCTTCGACTTCCGCCTGGAGTCCGTCTCCCGCAAGGGCGTGCCGCAGACCTTCAGCCTCAAGGCCGTCGACAACCTGACCGTCCTCAGCTCGGGCGAGAGCGCCTCGGTGGGGACGGGCAATTTCTGGATGCGCTTCATCCGCGGCTTCCGCTACGAGAAGCTGGGCATCGTCAGCACGCTCCGCAACGACACCTTCACCCTCAACGGCACCATCCGCGAGGGCGGGGTCGAATACCTGGTGAAGAAACCCGCCCTTTTTGGTATAAGTGTGGTGAACCGCATGCCCGAGAAGGTCATCAGCTTCAAGGAGATGACGGGCCGGCTCAAGCGGGTCGGCCAGTCCGAGAAATAGCGAACCCCGCCGAGGAGGACCACGACATGAGAAAGCGATACGCCCTGGGAACGGCCGCGGCCGCCGGCCTCGTCGTCGCGCTGGCCTGCATCACGGTCAACATCTACTTCCCCGAGGCGACGGTCAAGCAGGCCGCCGCCGAGATCGTCGACGAGATCCGCAAGACGGAGATGGAGAAGAAAGCCGCGGACGCCCTGACGGCGGTCCCCCCGGCCGGGCCCTTCTCCCTCGTCCCGGCGGCCTACGCGCAGGAGGCGACGAACGTCTCGACGCCGGCCATCCGGGCCCTCAAGGAATCGATGACGAACCGGTTCGCCTTGCTCCGGCCCTACTTCGAGGCCGGCAACGTCGGCGAGACCAACAAGGGGACGCTCGAGGTCCGCGACGAGGCGGATCTCAACCTCCAGGCCAAGGCCGCGCTGCGGAACCTGGTCAAGGACGAGAACGGCGACCGGGCCAAGCTTTACATCGAGGTGGCCAAGGCGCTCGGCATCGAGGCCAGCCAGATCGAGAGGATCGAGAAGATCTTCGCCGCCGAGTGGGCCAAGAGCGCCGCCGCCGGCTGGTGGGTCCAGGCCGAGGACGGCGTCTGGGCCAAGAAGGGCTGAGCCCCGCCGCCGTCGCTTTCCGGGCCGCGGCGGGATGCCCGCGGCACTCGACCGTCAGGAGGGTGTTCCATGTCGCCTCGACGCCCGGCCTCCCTCGTCCTCCTCGGCGCCGTCGCGCTCGCCGCCGTCGCCTGCGGCGCCGGACCCGCGGGCCGCGCGCCCGCCGGCGACCCGGCCGCCGCGTTCGCCTCCCCGCCCGACGAGGCCCGGCCCTGGGTCTACTGGATGTGGATGGACGGCAACCTGACGCGCGGGGGGATCACGGCCGACCTCGAGGCGATGCGGGAGGCCGGGCTCGGCGGAGTCGTCATCTGCGAGGTCAACGTCGGCGTTCCCCGCGGCCCGGTCGAGTTCATGAGCCCCGAGTGGCGCGCCCTGTTCGGGCACGTCGTCCGCGAGGCCGAGCGCCTCGGGCTCGAGGTCACGCTCAACGCCGGGCCGGGCTGGACGGGCTCGGGCGGCCCCTGGGTCGAGCCGGGGGGGTCGATGCAGCACATCGTCGCCGCCGCGGTCGAGACGGCCGGCCCGTCCCGCTTCGACGCCGCGCTGCCCCGGCCGGCGCGCCGCCCGGCTTTCTTCGGCGAGGGCGGCCTGCCGGCGGCGATCAAGACGACGATGGACGGTTTCTACCGGGACGTGGCCGTGCTGGCTTTCCCGACTCCCGCCGCCGGCCCTCCCATCGCCGATATCGACGAGAAGGCCCTCTATGTCCGGGCGCCCTATTCCTCCCAGCCCGGCGTCAAGCCCTTCCTGCCCGCGCCGGCCGAATTCCCCGCGCTCCCCGACGGCGCGGCGATCGACCCCGCGCGGATCGTCGACCTGACGGGCGAGCTCACGGCGGACGGGCGGCTCGCCTGGGACGTGCCCGCGGGCCGCTGGACC
>CAZFBC010000097.1:0-4147 GCA_964517245.1 uncultured Eubacteriales bacterium
CGGCGGCCAGCTCGTCCGCCGACGCGAAGCGCTTCCCCTTGTCCTTCTCCAGGCATCTCAGGACGAGCCGGGCGAGGTCCTCGGGGACCTGCGGGTTCACGGTCCGCGGGTCCGGCGCCGGCTCGCTCTTCTGCTTGACGGCGACGCTGAGCGGCGTGTCGCCTTCGAACGGGAGCCGCCCCGTCAGCATCTCGAACAGGACGACCCCGAGCGAATAGATGTCCGAACGCGCGTCGGTCTCCTTCCCGTCCACCTGTTCGGGCGACATGTACTCCGGGGTCCCGATCATGACCCCCGCCCCGGTGATGCCCTTGGCCCGGACCGAGCGGGCGATGCCGAAGTCCATGATCCGGGCCGCGCCCTCGCGGTCGATCATGATGTTCTGGGGCTTGAGGTCGCGGTGGACGACGCCCAGGCGGTGGGCCTCGGCCAGCCCCTCGGCGACCTGGCGGGCCAGGGCCACGGCCTTCCCCACGGGCAGGGCCCCGATGCTGTGGAGAAGGCCCTTGAGGTCCTCGCCCGGGACATACTCCATGGTGATGTAGTAGGTCCCGGTCCCTTCCTCGCGGCCGAGGTCGTGCATGCGGCAGATGTGCCGGTGGGAGACCGCGCGGGCCAGGCGGAGCTCGTTGCGGAAGCGCTCGATCGTGTCGGCGTCGGAGGCGATGTCCGGGTTGAGGAGCTTGAGGGCCAGCTTCTCCCGGACCTCGGTATCGAAGACCTTGTAGACGCGGCCCATGCCGCCCTTGCCCAGCTCCTCGATGACCTGGTAGCGGCGGGCGAAGGTCGCGCCGCTCGCGAGCTCGCGCACGGGCGTGATGAGGGTCTCGGTCGAAGACGCGGGGGCGCCCGAGGCGCCGAGCGGGGCGGCGCACCGGCCGCAGAAGCGCGTGTCGGAGGGATTCTCGTGACCGCAGCGCGAGCATTTCACGGCGGGACTCCCCTGGACCTGCCTGTTTCTTTGTCCCGGAGAGTAACAGAAAGACCGGGGGGAGTCAACGCCACGGGGACATGTACCCTTGGTACGTGTCCCCGGTCAGCGGAGCGCCGCCAGGCCCTTGAGGGCCAGCGCGTAGAGCCAGCGGTGGGCCTTGTTGCCGTTGGTCAGGATGGCCACGCCGGTCTTGCGGTCGACGTTCCCGGCGATGAAGGCCGTGTAGCCGTTGACGCTGCCGCTGTGGGCGATGACCGTCTCGCCCTCGACCGTCGAGACCCACCAGGCCAGGCCGTAGCCGGACGTCTCGTTGAGCCAGCCGCCGTTGACGGGCCCGGCGAAACGGTCGTACTGGCGCTTCGTCATCTCCCGGAAGGCCGCCTCGCCGACGACGCGGCGCCCCTTGTAGACCCCGCCGTTGACGCTGGCGATCAGCCAGCGGGCCTGGTCGACGGCCGTGCCGTAGACGACGCCGGCCGGCCAGGCGTCGGCCTTGACCCAGTCGACGGGGCGGAAGACGCCGGGCCGGCGCCGGACGGGCATGTAGGGGATGGCCAGCCGCTCGGCCATGTCGGCCCGCGGCTCGAAGGCCGTGTCGCGCATCTCGAGGGGCGCGAAGACGTTCTTCCGCATGTACTCCTTGAACGGCGTCCCGGAGAACTTCTCGACGAGGTGGGCGACGAGGGTGAAGGCGATGTTGGAGTAGAGCACGCGCGTCCCGGGGCGGCGCCAGAGCTTGAGGCGCCCGTCGAGGTAATCGGCGAGGGCGGGCGGCGCGACGTCCTCCCAGACGGCGTGGCGGCCGAAGTCGGTCGGCAGGCCCGAGGTGTGCGTGAGCAGGTGGCGGAAGGTCACCGGGTGGCGCTTGTTCTCGCCTTCGATCTGGAGGCCGTCCAGATAGTCGTTGACCCGGTCGTCGAGCTTGAACTTGCCCTGCTCCATCTGCTGGAGGAGGGCCGTCGCCGACATGGTCTTGAAGGTCGAGGCGATGAGGTAGACCGTGTCGCACGCGGCGGGCGTCTTGACCCGGACGTTGGCGAGGCCGGCCGAGCGGGTCCAGACGATGCGGTCCCCGGAAACGAGGACGACGGCCATGGAGGGGATGCGCCCGGCCTTGAGCGAGCGCTCGATCTCGGGGTCGAGAAGGGCGGCGACGCGGGGGTCGTCGACGGGCGCGAACGGCCGCGCCGCGTACGGGTCGGAGACCATGGCCGGGCCGGGCAGGGGCTCGCCCCCCGCTTCGCCGTCGAACTCGTCCGGGCCGGCCTCGAGGTCGGCGAAGACGCCGGACGGGCTCGAGAGGCCTTCGGGCCCGATGGAGGAGGAGGCAGCGGCCGTGCCGGCTCCGTTCGCGTCGCCGGGGCCCGGCCTCGCGGGAGCGCCGTCGCGGCCGCCGATGATCTTAACGGCCACGAACAGGCCTACCGCGACGATGCCGAGGACGACGAGGGAGATATCGGCGGCCCGGCGCAGGCGCGAGGACGGAGTCCCGCGCCTCGTCGTCCTCTTCTTGCGCGCCGGCCTGGCCATTCCTGTCATGATGATCCTGCGTCAGGCCGGAGATTATACCACGCCCCGCCCCGGCGGGCGCGGGGGTCAGTCCTCGCCGAGCCCGGCCAGCTTGTCCTGGACGCGGCGGAGCTCGTCCTGCGCTTCCTTGAAGAGCTTGGACTTGAAGGCCAGGGTGTCGAGGGCCTTGGTCTCGCTCATGGTCCTCTTGAGGCGGTCGATCCGGACGAGGATCTCGGCCTCGCGCCGTTTCAGGGCGGCCGCCTCCGCCTCGGTCAGGGGGGTCTTGTCCATGGAACGCTCTTACGCGACCCATTGTAGTCGGAACCGCCGGGCCCGGCAAGCGGTTTGACCGTCCGGGGGGGATATGCCATCATAGGGCTTCGAGGCCCGCATGAACGGTCATCCGAAGAGAATGAAGACGGTCCTGGCGCTCGCCCTGGCCGCCGCGGTCTCGGCCTGCGCGGTCGCCTCGCCCGCCGTTCCCGACGACACGGCCGCCGCGGCCCAGAAGAAGAAAAAGCTCGCCAAGGACAAGGACCCCGGGCATCAGGTCGAGATGGGCGCCATCGCCCTGCGCTACGAGCTCCCCGACGAGGCCATCCGCTACGGCCAGGCGGCCGTGGCCCTCGACCCGGGGCACTTCGACGGCTGGAGCCTGCTCGGCCTGGCCCACCGCGCCAAGGGGGAGTTCGCCGAAGCGGCGGAGGCCTTCGGGAACGCGGCGGCCATCCGCCCGGACGACGCCCCGACCCAGAGGAACCTCGGGCTGGCCCTGGCCGAGACCGGCGAGACGGAGAAGGCCGAGGCCGCCCTGAAGAGGGCCGTCGAGCTCGACGGCGACGCCGAAGCCGCGTTCTATCTCGGCAAGATCTGCTACAACGCGAAGAGATACGAAGAGGCCCTGGGCTACGCCGTCGAGTCCATCCGCAAGGACGGCCAGAGCGCCAAGGCCTACAACCTCAAGGGCGTCTCTCTCAACCAGCTGGGCCGGTTCGTCGAGGCCGCGGGGAGCTTCCAGGCGGGGCTCGTCCTGGCCCCCGAGGACGCCGGCATCCGGATCAACCTGGGCATCGCCTACCTCAACGGCGGCGAGTCGGCGAAGGCCCTGGCCGTCTTCGAGGAGGTCCTCCCCAAGCTCCCGGCCGGGGCGCTGAGGACGCAGGTCGAGGACTACATCAGGGCCATCAAGGACGCCGGATACTCGCGAACGTGATATGATTAAGACATGAACTGGGTCACCGTCCACAGATCGAACGGAGTCACGGAGGCGGAGATCCTCAAGAACATGCTCGAGTCCTTCGGCATCCCCGCGCGGGTGGACGCCGAAGCCGTCGGCAAGGTTCTCGGGATGACCGTCGACGGGATGGGCGTCGCCACCCTTCTCGTCCCCGACGACCGGGCCGCGGAAGCCCAGGGCATCCTGGCCGAGCACTTCACCGCCGAGGCCTGAGGGGGCCGCCTTCGAGAGCCGTTCCGAGGGGACATCGTCCCCGAGAGGGCGAGGTCCGTCCGAAACGTTCCCGCGAGTCGCGCGTCTTATGGAGTGGAGACGGACGAAGACGTGACATCATTCGACGAGCTCTACGACATGCACCGCAGCGACGTGTACCGATTCGCCTGCGCCCTGACGGGAGACGCCGGGGACGCCGAGGACCTCTTCCAGGAGACGTGGCTGCGGGCGGTCAGGGCCGATCCGCCGGG
>CAZFBC010000097.1:4247-9217 GCA_964517245.1 uncultured Eubacteriales bacterium
GTCTTCGTCCTCAAGGACGTCGAAGGGTTCAAGCACGGGGAGATCGGCCGCATGCTCGGCATCCCCGAGGCCACGGTCCGGACGCTCCTTCACCGCGCGGTCGGCCGGCTGCGGAAGGAGCTGGCCGAGTTCGGCCCGGCGGCACGGGGGGAAACAGTCGTCGAGGAGGGACGGAGATGACGAAGAGCGCGCGTTGTCGGGACGTCGAGCGGCTGATGCTCGAAGGGGAAGACCGGGCCCTCGGAGCGGAGGAGCGGCGGACCGTCGAGGAGCACCTCCGGGGGTGCGGGCAGTGCCGGGGCTTCGCCTCCGACCGGGCGCTCATCCGCGGCGAGCTGGGCGCGGCCGGCTGGCCGGAGCCGCCCGACGGGCTCGTCCTGAGGACGCGGCGGCTGGCGCGGGAGAGGGGGGCGGAGCCGGAGCGGGCGTCCCTGCCGGCCTGGATCTACGTCGCGTTGGCCGCGGTCACGATCGCCACCGGCCTGTGGCTGACCCTCGCCCTGGCCGGCGTCACGCCGGACATGACGCTGGCCGACCTGCCGGTCGCGGCCCTGGCCGCGCTGTTCGTCATCGCGCAGAACACGCTCACGCTGCTCTGCGCGCCGGTCGTCCTGAGGGCGTTCCGGGCCCGGCCCGGCGCCGCCCCGGGCGGCCGAGAAATGTGAGGAGGTTCCCATGACGGTATCGAAAAACGGAAAAACGGTCGCCCTGGTGATCATCGGCGTCGTCCTGGCGCTGTTCGCCTTCCAGTCCGTGTTCTTCCTGCTGCCGTTCGGCGTTCTGCCAGGCGTCTCACGCGCGGCGGGCGCGGCCGGGCCGTCGATCAGCGGCTTCTTCCACGGTTTCGGGGCGGTCGGCCGGTACGCGCTGTTCGTCCTTCCGGCCGCGTTCATCATCCTCTGGGGCGCGGTCCTGCTCTGGGTCTACCGGGACGCCGAGCGCCGGGGCATGAGCGGCATCCTGTGGCTGCTCCTCGTCCTCATCGGCAACATCGTCGGTCTGCTGATCTATGCCATCATCCGCAGCGACACGGCCCTGGGGCGGCGGAACGGAACGGGCGGCGTGACGGCCGCCGGCGCGGCGAGATGCCCCGGGTGCGGGGACCCCCTGCCGGCGGGATGCGCGTTCTGCCCCCACTGCGGCCGGAGCCTGAAGAGGGCCTGCCCGGCCTGCGGCAAGCCCGTCGAAGAGGGATGGAAGGCCTGCCCGGCCTGCGGGGCCGTCATCGACCCCGGCGACATTCGCCACGTTTGACGTCTTATTTGAAGATCTCGCGGCGGAGGGAGGCCAGGGCGATGCGGGCCTCGACGGGGTTGACGCCGATGCCCGGCCCGGCCGGGACCGCGATCGTCCCCGGCCCGCTGAGCTCGATGAACGGCTCGATGACGTCTTCCTTGTAATAGCGCCGGCTGGCGCTGAGGTCGTTCGGGTAGCGGAAGTTCTCCAGCGAGGCGACGTGGAGGTTGTGGGCCCGGCCGATGCCGCACTCGAGCATGCCGCCGCACCAGACCGGCACGCCCTGCGCCTCGCAGTAGTCGTGGATGCGGCGGGCCTCGACGACGCCGCCGACCCGCCCCACCTTGATGTTGACGACCCGGCAGCTGCCCATCTCGACGGCCGCCCGGGCCGTGTCGAGCGAGAGGACGCTCTCGTCGAGGCAGACCGGCGTCCGCATCTCCTTCTGCAGCCGGGCGTGGTCCCACAGGTCGTAGGGCGCGAACGGCTGCTCGAGCATCAGCAGGTCGTAGGCGTCGAGGGCCTTGAGCGCGTCCAGGTCCTTCAGCCCGTAGGCGCCGTTGGCGTCGGCCTGGAGCATGATGTCGGGATAGGCCTCCCGCACCGCGGCGCAGGCCGCGGCGTCCCAGCCCGGCTTGATCTTGATCTTGATCCTCTTGTAGCCCTGGCCGAGGTAGTCGCCGACCCGGGCGACGAGGTCCGCGAGGGAGTCCTCGATGCCGCAGCTCACGCCGGCCTCGATCTCCGTCCGCCGCCCGCCGTAGAGCTCGCGCAACGGGACGCCGGCCTTCTTCGCCTTGAGGTCCCACAGGGCCAGCTCGATCCCGGCCTTGGCCATCCGGTTGCCCCGGAAGACCGCCGCCTCCCGGGCGAAGTCCTCCGGCTCGACGAGGCCCTTGCGGAAGACGAGCGGGACGAGGAACTCCCTCATGACGTGCCAGGCCGTCTCGGTCGTCTCGCCGCTGTAGAGCGGGGCCTCCTCGGCCACGCACTCGCCCCAGCCGCAGACGCCGCCCTCGTGGACCTTGACCAGGCTGAAGGTCCGGTCGTGGGCCCGGCCGAAGCTCGTCTCGAAGAAATGGACGTAGGGGAGCTTGAGCAGGTCGATCTCGATCCGTTCGATGGCCATGGCCGGTCCTCCGATCAGGTGAGCTTGAGGCCCTTGCGGTGGGCCCGCCGCTCGTAGATGCCGACGATCCTCCGGGCCATCGACTCGACGGAATACTTCTCCAGGATCGCCTCGCGGCCGCGACCGGCCAGGCGGGTCGCCAGGCCCTTGTCGAAGTGGACCTTGACGATCGCGTCGGCCAGGGCCTTGGCGTTTCGCGCCGGGACGAGAAGGCCGGTCTCGCGGTGGGTCAGGAGGTCCCGGGCCGTGCCGACGTCCGCGGCGGCGACGGGCAGCCCCGCGGCCATCGCCTCGACGAGGCGGCCGCCGAGCCCGTCGAGGTGGGAGTAGACGACGAACATGTCCAGGGAGGCGAGCACCCGCGGCGTGTCCTCCCGGAAGCCCAGGTAAAAGCGGAGGGGGTCGGCCGCCGGCCCGGGCTCCCCCTCTTCGAGCCTGAGGGACCCTTCGCCGAGGACCACGACCCTGACCTTCGGCGCCTGGCCGCGGAGGATGGCCCCCGCTTCGAGAAGGGACCGGAACCCCCGCTCGTCCTCGAGGGGCAGGACCACGCCGACCAGGAAATCGTCCGGGCCGAGGCCGAGCCCGCGCCGGACGAGGTCGCCGCGGGGCTCGGAGGTGAAGCGCGAGAAATCCGTCCCCACCGGGACGACCTCGACGGCCGTCTCGGCCACGCCGCCCTGCAGGAGGGCGGCGCGGACCGCGTCCGACCCGGCGACGACGGCGTCGATCTGCTGGAACGGCAGGCGCCCCTCGGGGAGGGGGGCGTCCGACGGGCAGGAGAGGACGCGGACCGGGACCTGGGCCGCGGCGGCGGCCGCCAGGCCCGGCCCCGCGCCGGCCGCGTCGTGAAAGTGGGCCACTTGGCAGCCGCGGGACCGCATGGCCCGGGCCAGCCTGCGGCGGACGAGCCAGCCCCAGCGGCCGCGCAGGCCGAGCGGCTGCGCGGCGAAGCCCTCGGCGACGGCCCTGCGGAGGAGCTCGCCCCCGGGTTCGAGGACGAGGCGGACGTCGTGGTCCCCGGCCCGGAGCTCGCGCGCGACGGCGAGCACCTGGCGCTGGCTATCGCGCCACTCGGGGCCGGCGTCGACGAGGAAGAAGCTCACCGGGCCATCTTAGCACAGCTCAGTTGGCGTAGTCACTCAAGGTGATGTTGCGGGTCTCGAGGGTCGAGCCGGTGACCCGGGCGATGGCGGCCACGGCGATGTTGTAGTCGACGAGGGCCTTCATCTCCAGCGACCGGGCGCTGGCCAGCGCGTCCTGGTAGGTCAGGACGAAGTAGTTGGTCGACATGCCGACGCCGAGCTTCTTCATCTCGGCCGCGAGCTGCCGCTCGGCCAGCTCGCGGGCGACGCGGTAGGCGTCGACGCTCTTGGCCGCGGTCTCGAGGGCCCGCACGGCGTCGCTGACCTCGAGGAAGACCCGCTGTTCCTCGCTCTTGAGCAGGGCTTGGGCCTGTTCGAGCTCGAGCCTGGCGTAGGCGTAGCCGGCCCGGCCGACGACGTCCCCGAAGGGGATGGTCAGCGTCACGCCGGCCGTCCAGTTGTTGTAGAGGAAACTGAACGTGTCGCGGAACGCGTCGGCGGCGCTGCCCGTGTCGCCGACCGTCGGCGGCAGGAAGGGGTTGTCGGGGTCGTAGATGTACTGGGCCCCGGAGATGCCCGGGCTGGCCTTGACCAGCTGGAGGTCGAGCTGGGGCAGGACCTGGTTCTTGGCGAAGCGGAAGTTGACGGCCTTGGTCGCGATCGTCGACCGCGTCGTCTCGAGGTCCGGCCGATGGGCCAGGGCCCGGGCGTAGGCCTCGTCGAGCGTGACCGCGAACGGCTTGAACTCGGGCCGGTCGGCCGGCAGGAGGTCCTGCGGCGGGGCCGCCGGGTCGACGCCCATGTTGAGGAGGGCCCGGAGCTGGTCCTTGTTGCGCTTGACCAGGGACTCGGCTTGGAGGATGTCGGCCTCGCGCCGGGCCACGGTGGCCTCGGCGTTGAGGACCTCGATCGGCGCCTTGGTGCCGACCTCGACCTCGCGCTTCGTCTTGGCCAGCAGGTCGCGGCCGCTCTGCAGGGCCTGGTCGAGGGTCTTGAGGTTCTCGATGCTGTAGACGAGGTTCCAGTAGGCCGTCTCGACGGAGTAGACCGTGTCGATGAGGACGGACTTGAACCGGCTGCGGGAGATCTCGAGGCTGTTCTGGGCGACGACGATCTCGCGGCGGCTGACCGTCCAGCCGAAGTTCCGGAGCAGGGGCTGGGTCAGGGCCAGGTTCAGGCGGCTCGTGTAGGAGGGATTGTAGCTCTGGAAGAGCTGGTTGTTCTGGTTGTAGTCGTAGCTGAGGGAGACCGTGAAGCGGCCGCCGAAGGGGATCTTCTGGTCGACGGACGCGGTCGTGGTCGTGCTCTTGTTGATGTAGGTGCCCGCGCTCTGGAGCGACCAGGTCGAGAGCTGCTCGTAGCGGTTCCCCGACAGGTCGACCGCGAAGGTCGGCATGTACGTGTCCCTGGCCTGGGACAGCGTGGCCGAGGCCAGCCCGGGGCCGATGACCTCGGCGGCGACGTCGAGGTTGTTCCTGAGGGCCCGGACGATGGACTCCTCGAGGGTCAGGGAGAGGTCC
>CAZFBC010000098.1:0-900 GCA_964517245.1 uncultured Eubacteriales bacterium
TGCCGGCTCCCGTGCCCGCGGCCGCCCCGGCCAGGCCCGAACCGGTCGCCCCCAGGGCCGAGCCGAAGCCCGAACCTCCGCCCCCGCCCCGCCCGGCCCCGGCGCCGGCCCAGGACGCCGACGTCGTCCTGAGCTCCGACCAGCAGAAGAAGTTCGAGCCCCGGACGATCGTCGGCGCCGAGGAGACCTACTCCGGCGACGTCATCAGCATGAAGATCAAGGACTCGGACCTCAAGGACGTCGTCCTCTACCTGGCCGAGTTCGCCGGCCTGAACGTCGTCTTCGATCCCGACGTCCGCGGCACGGTCACCGTCAACCTTCAGGACGTCCCCTGGGACCAGGCCCTGGATATCATCCTCAAGCAGAACAAGATGGGCAAGACGATCGAGGGCAACATCCTGCGGATCGCGCCCGTCAGCATCCTGACCCGCGAGGAGGAGGACCAGAGGAAGCTCAAGGAGAGCAAGGAGCTCTCCGGGCCGGTCATGGTCAAGACGATCACCCTGTCCTACTCCAAGGCCCGGGACGTCGCCACCCTCCTCAACTCCAAGATCTCGTCCCGGGGCGAGATCATCGTCGACGACCGGACCAACACCCTGCTCATCTCCGAGGTCAAGGACAAGCTCGAGCTCCTCGAGAAGCTCATCACCGTCGTCGACACCCCGACGCCCCAGGTGTCCATCGAGGCCCGCGTCGTCGAGGCCTCGGCGACCTTCGTCCGCAACCTGGGCATCCAGTGGGGCTTCCGGGCCGAGGCCAGCCAGTACTACGGCAACACGACCTCCCTGCAGTTCCCCAACAGCGTCCTCGTCGACGGCGCCATGATCCCCCAGGGCACCGTGACCAAGGGCATCGGCGGCCCCCTCGGCGGCTACGCCGTCAACCTGCCCGCCCCGGCCT
>CAZFBC010000098.1:910-9034 GCA_964517245.1 uncultured Eubacteriales bacterium
TCGCCAACGTGCTCGACACGTTCCGGGTCGACGTCGCCCTGTCCGCCCTGGAGACGGGCGGCGACGGCCGGATCATCTCCCGGCCGTCCGTGGTCACCCAGAACAACCAGCAGGCCGAGATCATCCAGGGCCGCCAGATCCCCGTCCAGACGGTGGCCAACTTCACCGTGACGACCCGCTACGTCAACGCCGCCCTCGAGCTGAGGGCGACGCCGCAGATCACGGCCGAGGGCACGATCATCATGAACATCGAGATCCAGAACAACGCCGCCGACTTCGCCAACCTCGTCAACGGCATCCCGCCCATCACCATGCAGAGCGCCAAGACGACGGTCATGGTCCCCGACGGCGGCACGACGGTCATCGGCGGCATCTACCGGACGGAGGACTCGGTGACGCGCGAGCGCGTCCCCTTCCTCCACCAGATCCCGATCCTGGGCTCCATCTTCAAGAATTTCGCCCGGACGAAGCAGAGCCGGGAGCTTCTGATCTTCATCACGCCCAGGATCATCAAGTGAGAGGAGAGAGCGAGCCATGAACAAGATCACGACGACCTTCAAGGTCCTGGCGGTGTTCGGCGCCATCGCCGTCCTGGCCGGCTGCGGCAGCCTGACCGACGACAGCAGCAGCATCCTCATCATCGAGAGCATCACCGGGACGACCGTCGAGGGGACCGAGGTGGCCTACCTGCAGTCGGACATCTCCGAGGACGGCGGGGTGAGCCTGGACAACGCCACGGCCACGCTCACCTGCCAGCTGGCCGCCCCCGACTCGATCAGCGGCCCGTCCCAGTACAACAGCGTCACCCTGACGAGCTACCGGGTGACCTACGAGCTCCCGCCCGACGCGACCGAGGAAGCGGTCCCCGGCGTGAACGTGCCCATGCCCTTCGACGGCTACTTCTCGACGCTCCTCGTGCCCGTAGAAGAGTCGGTCACCGTGCCGTTCGCCGCCGTCCTGGCGGACGCCAAGCTGGCCGAGCCGCTCGTCAGCCTGGCGACGATGCTCGAAACGCGGGCCCGGATCGAGTTCTTCGGCGAGGACCTGACCGGCAAGCAGGTCTCTGCGACCGGCTACCTGACGATCTATTTCGCCAACTACAACTGAGTTTCGTTCGAAGGGGCTCTTCCGCCCGGAAGAGCCCCTTTTTTTTACACGTCTCGGAAGGGGGAATAGGAGAAGACGACCGAGCGCTTGAGGCGGAGCCTCGGCAGGACCTCGCGCAGGGCCCGGTCGATCGAAGCGCGTTCGGCCGCCTTGAGGACGAACTGGACCCGGGAGACGTCGCGGACGCGGGCCACCGGCGCGAAGGCCGGCCCGAGGACCTCGACCTCCGGCGCGCGCTTCAGCAGGTGGGCCCGGAGCTCCCGCGACCGGGCGCCGAGGGCCCGGACGTCGCGCCCCTGGATGAGGACCTCGGCCAGGTGGGAGAACGGGGGGTAGCTCAGGACCCGGCGGAACTCGATCTCCCGGTCGTAGAAGGCCCGGTAGTCGCCCGCGGCGGCGGCGGCGATGGAAAAGTGGGCCGGCCCCGCCGTCTGGATGACGGCCTCCGCGTCGGGGCCGTCGCCGAGGAGGTCCAGCATGGACGAGACGGCCTCGAAGGTCTTCTGGCCGGCCCGGTAGTCGGAAAAGCCCAGCAGGGATTCGGGCCGGAGGATGCCGACGAGCCCGGCCCGCGGCGCGTCCGGCTGGTGGACGAGGAGCCGGGTGCCGACGAGCAGACGGACCCGCCCCGCGGCGAAGCCGGCCAGGAGCGCCTTCCGCTCGGCCGGCGTCCCGGCCGTGTCGGAGTCGAACCGGGCGACCCCCGCCCCGGGGAAGAGCCGGCCCAGCTCCTCCTCGACGGCCTGGGTCCCGGCGCCGCGCCGGACCTCGACCCGGCCGCCGCAGCCGTCGCAGGCCCTCCCCACGTCCACGGAATGCCCGCAGTAGTGGCAGACGAGCCGGCCCTCGGCTTTGTGGAAGACGAGGCCGACGTCGCAGCGGGGACAGCGGGGCGCTTTGCCGCACCCGCCGCAGGCGACTTGGGCCGCGTAGCCCCGGCGGTTGAGGAAGAGGACGGCTCCCTCCCCTTTCTCGAGCCTGGCCTTGATCCGGCCGGCGAGCTCGCGGGTAATGAGAGGAACGTCGCGGGGGTGGTCGACGACCGTCACGCCGCGGCGCGGCCCGGCCGTCCCCAGGTCGATCAGCCGGCCCAGCCGCAGGGCCTCGTGGAAGGCCTCGACGGTCGGACGCGGCGAGCCGAAGACGGCGACCGCCCCTTCGGACCTGGCCCTGAGCCAGGCCCCCCGTCGGGCGTCGTACGAGGGGCTCTCGGCCTGGAAGTGGGATTCCTCCTGCTCGTCCTCGACGACGATGAGGCGCAGCGGGCCCGTCTCCAGGAAGAGGGCCGACCGCGTGCCGGCCACGAGCGCGGCCCGTCCGCTCCGCAGGACGCGCCAGGCGTCCTCCTTCTGCCTGTCCGTCATCCGGCCGTGGAAGACGACGGCGGTCCGGCCGTACTCCTTCCTGAAGCCGGCGGCCGGGTCTCCCGTCTGCGCGACCTCGGGGAAGAGGTGAAGGACCCGCCCCCCGGCTCCGATGGCCCGGCGCACGAGCGCCCGGGTGGCGGCCCGGAGGCGGGATGCCGACCCGAAGAGGTACCAGGCCCCGGAGCCGCCTTCGGCGACGGCCCGCTCGACCGGGGCGAGAAGCGTCGCGTCCTCCGCGGTCGCCGGAAAGGCCAACCCCAGCTGGACCGGCGCCTCGGCGGGGGCGGCCTTGGGCCGGCCCGGGGCCCGGACGGCCTCCTTCCGCACCTCGACGAGCCCCGAGCGCTCCATCCGGGCGATCAGGCCGGAGATGTCCTTGACGCCCGTCCGCCGGGCGAGGAAGAGCGGGCTCCGCCCGGCGGCCGATCCGGCCAGGGCTTCCGCCAGCGGCCGGGCTTTCGGGCCGAGCCCCTTGGTCCCGAGCGCCTCGCGCCCGGCCTCGGTCAGCAGGACCGAGACCCGGGTCCTCGCGGCGAGCGACGGGGGCAGCGAGGCCTGGAGCACCTCGCCCCACGAGGACAGGAACTCGGCGCTCAGGCGGCCGGTGAACTCGAGGAAGCGCTCGTCCCGGAAGGGCCTGTCGTCGAGGACCTTGAAGAGCTCCTTGACCTTGATCCCGGCGGCCGGCGGCTCGGCCGTCACCTCGACGATGAAGCCGTTCTGCCGGCGCGTCCCGAGCGGCGCGACCACCCGGGCGCCCGGCCGGGCGGCGGCCCGCTGGCCCTCCGGGACGGCGTAGAGGAAGGACTGGTCGAGGGGGAGCGGGAAGACGACCCGGGCGAAGACGGTCATTTCCTGCCGAGAAGGGCCATCACCTGCTGCATGTCCTCCCAGACCATGCGCTTGAGCTCCCGGTTGCCCTCGTTGCGGACGAGGTAGGAGGGGTGGAAGGTGGGCATGAGCGGGATGCCCGCGTAGTCGCCGAAATTCCCGCGTCGGGCCGTCATGCCCAGCGGGCTCGGCAGGAAGTAGTCCGTGGGCGTCTTGCCCAGGGTGACGATGACGCGGGGCCGGATGAGCTCGATCTGGCGGATGAGGTAGGGGGCGCAGGCCTCCTCCTCCTCGCGGTGCGGGACGCGGTTGTCGGGCGGCCGGCACTTGACGATGTTGGTGATGTAGACCTCGTCCTCGCGGAAGGTCATGGCCGCGATGATCTTCCGCAGGAGCTGGCCGGCCCGGCCGACGAAGGGGCGGCCCTGGGCGTCCTCGTCGCGGCCGGGGGCCTCGCCGATGAACATCAGTTCGGCCGCGGGGTCGCCCTCGCCGGGGACGGCCCTGGTCCGGAGGCGGTGGAGGCCGCAGAGCTCGCAGGCGAGGACGCGGCGGTCGATCTCCTCGAGGGCCTCCCTTTCGGCGGCCGTCTGGGGCGGGCGCGGGGCGAGGGCCGGCGGCGCGGAGGCGGAGGGACGCTCCCGCGGGGCCCGCGAGGCGGCCCCGCCGTGCCCGCCCGTTCCGGCCTCTTCCCCGGGCCGTCGGAGGACGAACCCGGCCCCGGCCTCGGCCAGGAAGTCGACCTGGTTGCGGAGGTCCTCGCGGATGTCAGCGGCGCTTTTTTTCAAGGGCGGCCTCGATGCGGTCGAAGATGATGCGGCTGATCTCCCGCTTGCTCAGCCGGCCCGTCTCCAGGACAGGGCCCGAAGGGGCGATGATGCGGACGGCGTTGTCGTCGGTCCCGAAGCCCTTCCCCTCGCCGACGGCGTTGGCGACCATGAGGTCGGCCTTTTTCGCCAGGAGCTTCTTCCGGGCGCGGGCCGCGACGTCGTGGGTCTCGGCGGCGAACCCGACCAGCAGCTGGCCGGGCTTCTTGCGGCCGCCGAGAAGGGCCAGGATGTCCGGCGTCCTCTCGACGGCCAGCGCGGCGCCGATCTCGCTCTTGGCGGCCTTTTTCGACCTTGGGGCCTTGAACCGGAAGTCGGAGACGGCGGCGGCCATGACCACGACGTCCGCCTTGGGGAAGGCCGCGAGACAGGCCGCCTGCATCTCGGCCGCGGTCCGCACGGTCTCCGTGCGCGCTCCGGCCGGCGGGACGAGCGCGGTCGGCCCGGAGACGAGGACGACCTTCGCCCCCCGGGCCAGCGCCTCGCGGGCCAGCTCGTAGCCCATCTTGCCCGACGAGGGGTTGGACAGGAAGCGGACCGGGTCGAGGAACTCGCGGGTCGGGCCGGCCGTGACCAGGACGGTCCTCCCCTTCAGGCTGGCCGTCCGGGCCAGGATCCTCATCCCCTCGGCGACGATCGCCTCCGGCTCGGCCAGGCGGCCCCAGCCCGTGTCGCCGCAGGCGAGGTAGCCCTTGTCCGGCTCGACGAACTCGGCGCCGAGGGCCTTGAGCCGGGCCATGTTGGCCTGGGTCTTGGCGTCGAGGTACATGGCCTCGTTCATGGCCGGGGCGATGAGCGTCGCCGCCCGCGTGGCCAGGAAGAGGGTCGACAGGAAGTCGTCGGCGACGCCGCCGGCGAACTTGCCGATGACGTTGGCCGTGGCCGGGGCGACGCACAGGAGCGCGATCTCCTTGGCCAGGGCGATGTGTTGGATGGACCGCGTCTCCGGCTCCTCGAAGAGGTCGACGATCGTCCTCGTCCCGGCCAGGCTGCTGAAGAGCAGGGGCGAGACGAGGCGGGCCGCGTTCGGCGTCATGACCACCTGGACCTCGACGCCGCCCTTCTGGAACCCCCGGACGACCTCGCAGGCCTTGTAGATCCCGATCGACGAGGAGACGCCCAGGGCGATCCGGGTCTTCATGGCCGGCCCTTCCGGAAGCTCTCGAGGACGGGCCGGAGCGCGTCGCGCCGGGCGTCCGGCCGGAGCCGCGAGGCCACGACGACGGCCTCGAGTTCGGCCGCGGCCCGGGCGAGGTCGTCGTTGACGACGACGAAGTCGAACTCGCGGTAGGCCCGGATCTCGGTCCGGGCGTTCCGCAGGCGCCGCTCGACCGCCTCGGGGCTGTCCTCGCGGCGCTTCTCCAGGCGGCGGCGGAGCTCGGCGGCGACGGGCGGCATGACAAAGACGTGGACGGCGCCGGGGATCTTTTCACGGACCTGGCGGGCGCCCTGGACGTCGATGTCGAGGACGAGGTCGCCGCGGCGGCTCTTCTTCGCCACCTCGGCCAGGGAGGTCCCGTAGAGGTGGCCGTGGACGCGGGCGTGCTCGAGGAAGCGCTTCTCCCGGACCATGCGCTCGAAGACGCGCTCGGAGACGAAGCGGTAGTCGACGCCGTCCTTCTCGGACGGCCGCGGCTTCCGGGTCGTGTGCGAGACCGAGAACCCGAGGCCGCCGAGGCGCCGCCGGACCTCGCCGATCAGCGTCGACTTGCCGCATCCCGAAGGCCCGGTGATGACGAAGAGCATGGCGTCGACCCCCCTACTCGATGTTCTGGACGTGCTGGCGGATGCTCTCGAGCTCGTTCTTGATGGCCAGGCTCTCCCGGGTGATGAGGATGTCCTGGGACTTCGAGGCCAGGGTGTTGGCCTCGCGGTTGAGCTCCTGGGCCAGGAAGTCGAGCTGGCGGCCGACGGGCTCGCCGGGCCGGGGCGCGAGGAGCGCCTCGAACGAGTCGAGATGGGTCTTGAGCCGGCCGATCTCCTCGGCCAGGTCGTAGCGCTGGGCCAGGAAGGAGGCCTCCTCGGCCAGCTTGGCCTCGGGGACCGCCCCGGCGCCGTTGAGGTCGGCCAGCCGCTTCCGGATCTTGGCCTTGAGCAGGGCCGGCTGGCGCTTGAAGCGCGCCTCGGCCCGGGCGACGAAGCGGCGGACGGCGGCAAGATGGACCCGGAGCAGGCGGGCCGTCTCCCGCCCTTCCCGCCGCCTGTGCGCGAGGACGTCGTCGACCGTCCGGGAGAAGCAGAGCTCGATGAAGGCCGCCTCCTTCGGGCCGATGGGCTTCCGGCCGACGTCGACGAGCTGAGGGACACGGAAGAGGCCGTCGAGCGAGATCTCGAGCCGCCGGCCCGTGCGGCGGGAGACGCGGTCGAGCGAGGCCAAGATCTTCTCGAGCAGGCCCTCGTTGAGGGTGAAGTCCCAGCTCTCGGGGCTGAGCGAGACGAGGTCGACGTAGACCTCCACCCGGCCCCGGCGGATCTTCTTCTGGCAGAGGGCCCGGAGACGGCTCTCGGCCTCGCCGAGGGGGACGCCCTTGTACGACCAGTCGAAGTAGCGGTGGTTGAGCGTTTTGACGCCGATCTTCAGCCGCAGGGAGGGCGAGGTGAAGCCGCGCTCGGAGAAACCGGTCATGCCCTGGATCATGGGTCGTGCTCCTCTCACTCCGCGGCGCCTCCCGCGCGTCCGCTCAGGCGTCCCCGACGAGGGCCCGGGCGATGCCGTAGGCGTTGAGGGCCGAGCCCACGGTCAGGTTGTCGGCGATCGCCCAGAGCCAGAACGCCCCGGCGAGGGCCGGGTCCTTCTTGACCTGCCCGACGTAGATCCGGTCCTTCCCGGCGACGGTCGCCGGGGACGCGGCGGCCTCGCCGGCGGCCGGGAGCCGGAAGGCGTCGTTCTTCCTGAGGGCCCCCTCGACGTCGGCGACCGTTGCCTCCCGCCCGAGCTCGACGTGGAGCATGATGGAATAGGTGTGGAAGACGGGGGCCAGGATGATCGACAGCGACAGGGGCGCCGAGGCCGGGCCGAGGACCCGGCGGACCTCGCCGGCCACCCGGTTCTCGAGGGGCGAAAAGCCGTTCTTCTCCGGCTTGGCCGTGCGGGCCAGCAGGTTGAAGGCGACCTGGTCCGGGAAGACCTTCTTCGACATGGCCGAGCTGCCGAGCAGGGCGAAGCTCTGCTCGGCCAGCTCCTGGATCCCCTCCTCGGCGTAGGCCGAGACGGGTTCGAGGACGACGGCGATGGCCCGGCCGACGCCGAAGCCGTCCCGGAGGGCGGCCAGGAGGTGCGAGAGGACGATCGTCGCCGGGTGCGGGTTGGCGACGAGCGGGGGTTTGGCCTTCCGGAGCCCGGCGTCGTTGACGCCGGCCACGACGAGCGGGACGCCCGCGTCGGCGTTGAAGGTCTCGCCCAGGTCGAGGGCCCGGAAGTCCATCTCCCCGGCCAGCCGCCCGTAGCGCAGGTTCGTCTTGGCGTCCCCGGCCAGGAAGACGAGGTCCAGGCCCTCGAGCGAGGCCGGGGTCAGGGCGTGGACGACCTTGGGCTCGCCGCGGAACTGGCCGAGCTTGCTGTACTCCTCCTCGACCTCCGGGTCGTAGAGCTCGAGCGAGGCCAGGGGGAACTTCCTGGCCGAGAGGACGCTGAGGATCTCCCGGCCCTTGAGCGAATCGGAGCCCACGAGCGCGAGGCGGGGCTTGCGGGACCTGGTCGGGGCCATGGACGTCCTTACCGCGTCCGGAGGTAGTCCGCCATGAGCAGGTACATGCGGTCCTTGAGGGCGAGCTTCCTCTTCTTGAGCTCCCTCTCCTCGTCCGCTTCCGCGGGCGTCAGGCGGGGCTTGGCCCGGATCGAGTCGAGGGCCTGCTCGCACGCCTGGTGGTCGTCGTGGGCCCGGCGGAAATCGGCGTTCTCCCTGAGGAGAAGCTCCTTGAGTGCCTTCTCGTCCATGCGGCGGGTTCCTCCCGGGCTCAGGATAGCATATCGACCGGGCCGAATCAATTTG
>CAZFBC010000099.1:0-9011 GCA_964517245.1 uncultured Eubacteriales bacterium
ATCGAGCGCTCGCTCTGCATCTCGGCTGGCGCGGCCGGGGCCTCGCTCTTCGACTCCGCCGATCTCGACGGCAACCTGCTCGTCTCGAACGACCCGTTTCGCGGCGTCCGGACGGTCGGGGACCGGCTGGTCCTCAACGACGGGCCCGGATTGGGCGTCGAGGGGGACGTCTGGGGCGGGTGAAAGGGGGGGGTGAGAAAGATCGGGGGGGGTGAAGAAAAGACTTGCAATTCTTGCTTTAATCGGCTATTATTGCTGTTCGGAAGGGCTAAGGAGGTCGGATAAGTTGGCGAGAGTCGTCGTTTTTTCTGAAAAAGAGCTTCATCACTTCTACAGGGCCTTCGCCGCGGGCCTGGGCGCGACGGACGTTCTCAGCTGTTGCGAAGCGCCCGAGTTCATCCTCAAGGGCCAGGCCGACCTGGTGTTCATCGACTGCGGCTTCAGGGTCAAGAACGGCCTGGGGCTCCTGCGGGAGATCAAGCGGGCCAACCCGCAGACCATGGTCGTGATGATTACCGAGAAGAGCTCGGAGGAAACGGTCATCGAGGCTTTCCATTCCGGGGCCAGGCACTTCATCAAGAAGCCCGTCAGCCTCTCCTCCCTCCGGCGCGTCGCGAGAAGCCTGCTCAAGCTCAAGAAAGAGACCAAGGAGCAGCGGTCGCCCTATATCGAGAAGGCCAGGGACAGCTCCGTTCCGGCCGGGGACGTCGTGTCGGGCAAGCCCGCCAACCTCATGCGCGCCGTCCAGTTCATCGAGGAGAACCTCGGCGACCCGCTAGACCTCGACGCCATCGCCAAGGTCGCCAGCCTGAGCCGTTTCCAGTTCTGCCGGGCTTTCAAGAGGCATTTCGGGATGCCCCCCATGAAATTCGTCAACGCGCTCAGGATCGACCGCGCCCAGGACCTCCTCCGCCGGCAGGAGCTCAACATCACCGAGGTCGCCATGAACGTCGGTTTCAAGGACCACGGCAGCTTCATCCGGGCCTTCAAGAAGCAGTCGGGGGTCCTGCCGAAGACGTTCAGGGACTCGCTCGAGACGGCCCCACCCGCCTGAGCGGAAGCCTTACCTGTCCGAGACGACCCGTCCGATCGGGCTCGAGCGGGCCAGCCGCGAGATGTGGCCGTAGACGGTCCGTGACACCTCCTCGATCGCCGCGTTGCCGTCGGCGTCGCGCTTCAGGTAGGTCGTCATCACGCAGAGGATGTAGGGGCGGCCGGGGAGCAGGACGATCCCCGAATCGCACCGGACGGCCTCGAGCTCGCCGGGCTTTTCGGCCACCTCGACGCCCTCGGGGACGCCCGAGCGGAGCGGGCTGTCCTTGGGGATGGCCAGGACGTCCAGCAGGTCCTTCCGGTGGGGCTCGCCGAGGACCCCGCCCCGCCAGATCTTCTCGAGGAGCGTCATCATCTCCAGGGGGGTGGAGACGTTCTCCCGGCCCTCCCGGGCCGCCTCGACGTCCATCATCCTGCGGCGCAGCCGGGTCTTCTTCAGGCCGAGAGCGTCCATTCGCCTGTTGACGGCCTCCAGGCCGACCTTGTCGATGAGGAGGTTGGTGGCCGTGTTGTCCGAGAGGACGGCCGTCAGGACGGCCGTGTCCCTGACGGAGAGCTTCAGGCCGGGCCGGCCGAGGTGGAAGAGGATGCCCGACCCGGCGACCTTCGCGCCCGTCTCGAGGGCCAGATACTCGTCGAGGTCGAGCCGCCGCTCCTCGGCCTGCTTGAAAACCTCGAGGAGGAGGGCGATCTTGATCGAGCTTGCCTGGGGGAAGACCTCGCGCTCGTTGAGAAGCAGGGTCTGCCCCGTCTCGAGGTCCTTCAGGGCGAGGCCCAGGACCCCGTCGAGGCCCGCCTCGATCCCGTGGATCGCGGCGCCGAGTTTGGCGTCGAGCACGGCCTGGAAGCGCCCCTGGCCCCGGACGGGCAGGGCCGCCCCCGCGATCAGGATCGAGGCCGACATGAGGATCGCGGTCCTCGTGTTTCGCCTGGGCATGGATGTCCTCCTGGGTCTTTTCGCTAACATTAGCCCAAGGCCGGAGGGGATGTCAAACCGGCGGGGAGACGGCTAGGGGGTCTTGCCGACCTCGACGACGAGCCTCTGACCGACGACGAGGATGTCGGAGGAGAGGCCGTTGGCGGACTTGATCGCCTCGATGGTCGTCCGGTGGGCCCTGGCGATCTGGAAGAGGTTGTCCCCGTTCTTGACGACGTAGGTGACGGTCTCGCCGGCTTTTGCGGCCGGTGGGGCGGGGGACGCCTGGGCCCCGCCGCGGGAGGGCACGCGGAGCACCTGCCCGACCCGGATAAGGTTCGAGCGGAGGCCGTTCAAGCGCTTGATGGCGTCGACCGAGGTCCGGTAGCGGCGGGCGATGGCGCCCAGGGTGTCGCCCCGGCGGACGGTGTGGCGGTCGGTGACGACGTCGGGCGGGATGTACTGGGGGAGGGAGGCGATGCACGTCAGGCACTGTTCGCCGTACCCGGCGGGGACGCGGAGATCGTAGGGGTAATTGGGCGTCGAGTCGTGCCTGAGCTCGGGGTTGAGGCCGACCAGCACGGCGGGCTGGAGCCCCAGGTTCTGGGACAGGGTCGCCAGCTTGACCGCGGCGTTGACCCGGACGGTCTCGGAGGCGATGGGCGGCTCGGGCGCCGGCAGCTCGAAGCCGTACTTCGCGGGGTCGCCGACGATGAGGAGGGTGGCGATGAACCGGGGCACGTGCCGGGCCGTCTCGAAGGGCAGGTTGGCGAAGATGTCCCAGAAGCTGTCGAAGTAGTCGACCTTCTGGGCCCGGATGACCCGCTGGACGGCCGCCTCGCCGCAGTTGTAGGCGGCGACGGCCGTCGTCCAGTCGCCGAACATGTCGTGGAGCTCGATCATGTACTGGATGGCGGCCCGGGTGGCCTTGGCCGGGTCCATGCGCTCGTCGACGTACTTGTCCTGCTTGAGCCCGTAGCGGTAGCCCGTCGAGCGGATGAACTGCCACATGCCCAAGGCCCGGGCCCTGGACAGGGCCCTCGGCTTGAAACCGCTCTCGATGAGAGGGATCCAGGCCAGCTGGTCCGGCAGGCCTTCCTTGCGGAGCTCCCCGAGGATCATGTCCATGTAGGGGCCCGAGCGCCTGTAGGATTCCTCGAAGGCCTTCCGTTCCACGGTCTGGAACGACCTGATCTCTCTCAGGACCCACTGGTTCTCGACGAGCGGGATGGAGCCGTTGACCGAAGAGGCGAGGGTCGTCCGGGCGGCCGAGATCTTCTGGATCCTCTGGGCGACGAGGAGCCGGAGGTCGTTCTTCTCTTGGAGAAGGGGCGAATCGGCCGGGATGGACATTTTCAGGAGCAGGCCGTAGGCCTCGTCGAGCTTGGCCAGGGCCCCCTCCATGTCCTCGCGCCCGAGGGCGGCCTGGGCCTCCTCGTAGGCCGCGAAGGCGTCCTCGAGAAGGACCGAGGCGTCCTTGTCGGCCTGGTCGCCCTTCTCGGAGAGGACCGGGGCGTCGGCGACGTCCTCCTGGCCGGCCGGCGCGGGCTCCGGGGCCGGGGCGGGCGCCGCGGGCTGGGGGGCCGGGACGGCCGGGGCCGGGGCGGGAGCCGGACGGGCCGCGGGTGGGGTCGGCTTGGGGGCCGTAGCGCACGCGGCCAGGAGAAAGACCAGGGAGAGCGCGGCCAGGCGGAGCATCGGGCGTCGGTTGAAGATCATTTCGAAAGGACTTTATACCACATCGGCCGGGGAGCGTCAACCTGGGAGCGGGGTCCGGGGGGCTTCAGCGGGCCCGGCCGTGCCATCTCAGGGCCGTCTCGACGATGGTGTCCAGGCTCGACAGGCGGGGCCTCCAGCCGAGGACGGACTCCGCCTTGGCCTTCGACGCGAGGAGCACGGCCACGTCTCCCGGGCGCCTCGGCCCGACGTCGTAGGGGATCTCGCGGCCGGTCACCCGCTCGGCCGCCCGGACGACCTCGAGCACGGAATGGCCCCTCTCGGTGCCCAGGTTGAAGACGTCGCCCGCCTCGCCGTCGAGAAGCTTTTTCAGGGCGAGGACGTGGGCCGCGGCCAGGTCGGTGACGTGGATGTAGTCCCGGACGGCCGTCCCGTCGGGCGTCGGGAAATCGCCGCCGAAGACCTTCAGGCGCGGCCGCTTCCCGAGGGCGCTGAGCAGGATGTTGGGCACGAGGTGGGTCTCGGGGTCGTGGCATTCGCCCGTCGTGCCGTCGAGCGCCGCCCCGGCGGCGTTGAAGTACCGCAGCGAGATCGAGCGCAGGCCGTGGGCCCTCTCGTAGTCCCCCAGGATGTCCTCGACCATGAGCTTGGCCCGGCCGTAGGGGTTGGCCGGCCGGGTCGGATGGGACTCGGAGATGGGCGTCTCTTGGGGCTCGCCGTAGACCGCCGCCGTCGAGGAGAAGATGAGGCAGTCCGTGCCGGCCTCGAGCATGGCGTCGAAGAGGTTGAGGCTCGTCGTCAGGTTGTGGGTGTAGTACCGCCGGGGATCGGACCAGGACTCGCCGACCTGGATGAGGGAGGCGAAATGGAGGACGGCCCCGATCGTGTTCTCACGGAAGACGCGCCGCAAGGCCTCCTTGTCGAGGAGGTCGGCCTCGACGAGAGGCGCGCCGCCGGCGAGTTCCCGCCGGCCGCTCGAGAGGTTGTCGACGACGAGGGCGTCGAAGCCCTCCCGGAGAAGCTCCCGGACGGCGTGCGAGCCGATGTAGCCGGCGCCGCCGGCGACGAGGACGGTCATGGGGATCTCCTTGCGACGAGCCGGCGGGCCTTTTCGAGGCCCTGGGCCCTGGTCTCGAAGCCGTTGTCGAGCTGGGCCTTGTAGAGCTTCTTGAGGAGCAGGCCCATCCCCGGCCCGGGCGGCACGCCCAGCTCGAGGAGGTCCCGGCCCATGACCAGGGGCTTGATCGTCTCCCGGTTGACGCGCAGCTCTTCGAACTTCCCGAACAGCCAGCGGGCCTGGCGGTCGAGGCCGCGCACGAGGCGCGTCCCCCGTCCGGCCCGGTCGGCGGCGTCGAGCAGGACCAGGAGCTCGATCTCGCCCCGGACGTCGGCCGCCAGGCGGTTGAAGGCCTTTTTCGTGACCGCTTCGCGGTTGGCCCAGAGCTCGCCGGCCCGGTGGTGCGTCCGGATGAGCAGGGGCACCAGGCGCCCGAGATGGCAGCCGTTCCACGCCTGGATCTTGAACCGGGCCAGGACCCGGCGGGCGGCCCGCTCGCTCTGGATGTCGTGGCCGCAGGAGGTCACGGCCATCCGACCCCTCTTGTACTCCCAGCGCGTGGTCGAGACCTTGCCCAAGTCGTGGTAGAGCGCGGCGAGGAGGAGGGCCAGCTTCCTGGGCTCGTCGAGCCCGGCCAGTCCCGACAAGGCGGCGGCCTGGTCGACCGAGAGCTTGGTGTGGGCCCAGACCGTGTGGTGGCCGAAGGCATCCTTCTCGGGATGGAAGACCGAATCCTGGATGACCAGGGCCAGGGCCTGGATCTCCGGGAACCACTGGTCGAGGACGCCGAGCCGGAACATCTCCTCGAGGCCGACCGAGGGCCGGGGCGAGCGGAGCAGGACCTTGAACATCTCGTCGTTGATCCGCTCGAGGCTGAGCCCGGAGAGGTCGACGGTCCGGGCGGCAGGGTAGACGGCCGGGTCGACCTTGAAGCCCAGGACCGAGGCGAACCGGGCCACCCGGACGACCCGCAGGGGGTCCTCGGGGAAGGCGGCCGGATTGGTCAGGCGGATCTTCCGGGCCAGGGTGTCCTTGCGGCCCTCGAACGGGTCGATGAGAAGGCCGTCCCGGAGCCTGAGGGCCATGCTGTTGGTCCGGAAGTCGCGCCTCTCGAGGTCCTTCTCGACCGGCAGGCCGGGGTCGGCGGCGACGACGATGTCCTTGTGGCCGCGGACCTTCCGGGCCCCGGCCCGGTCGGTCCGGGGCAGGGCGACGTCGTAGGTCTTCCCTCGGACCGTGAACTTGACGATGCCGAAGCTCCTGCCGACGAGGTCGACGCGGCCGTGCTTTTTCAGTCTGCGGACGATCGTCTCGAGGTCGTGGCGGGCGACGAGGATGTCGACGTCCGGGGAGGGCCGCCCGCGGATGAGGTCGCGGACGAAGCCGCCGACGGCGTAGACGTCGTCCCCGAAGAGGCGGACGAACAGCGTCCGCTCGGGGAAGTCGAAAGCGAGCCTGGTCATTCCGGCGCCGCGAATTTCTGGAGGACCTCCCTGACCGCGTCCTTGTGGGTCATGAACATCAGGGCCTTCAGCCGGACGTAGTCGTCGCGGTAGAAGAAATAGCCCTTGGCCCGGCCCCACCAGGCGTTCTCCCAGGAGTCCTTGATCAGGAACCAGCTGCCCTGGCCCGATTCGAGGTAGCCGACGCAGTGGACGGCGTGGTCGTCGGTCGTCGAGCCGTTCGTGAACCGGTACTCGCGGCTGGCCTGGTCGATGTGGCTCGAGGGGATGTCGAAGGACGGCACCATGGCCGTGTCGGTCCCGCCGAGGTAGCCGGGCTCGGAGAAATCGACGGCCAGCGTGGCCGTGAAGCCCCGGCGCAGGGCCCGGAGGAAGGCCAGGGAGAACTCGTAGAGGGGCAGGTTGTGATAGTCCCGCGAGCGCCACCAATTGTCCGGGACCTTGAGCTCGCCCTTGGCGTAGAAGGGGAGGTACATGAAGCTGACGAAGGCGACGTAGTCCGCGGGCTCGAGGCCGAGCTCGGCGAGGTATTCGAGCGGCGTCAGGGAGCGGCCGTCGACGTCGATCCTGTCGGGCGGACGGCCGAGGTGTCGGTCGAGGATGGCCCGGACGCCCTTGATGGCCCAGGCCTCGTCCCAGTCGCCGCGGGAGGCCAGGCCCCGGAGGTAGTCCCGGAACTCGCCGAAGAGCGGCCCGTGGTCGTGGGCCGTCCGTCCGTCGAGGAGGCCGGAGTAGTCGGAGGCGCGGACGATGCCGTACTGCCCGATCCTGGCCATGGCCGAATTGGGCTCGGAGCCCTGCCCGAGGAAGGAGTCGCCTTTTTCCCGGACGAAGCGGCGGGCCTTCTCGACGTATTCCCAGTAGACGGTGTGAAGCTCGGACAGCTTGACCTCGGCCTTGCCCTGACGCCTCAGCTCGGACTCGAGCAGGGACGTCGCGGCGTAGGCCCAGCAGGTGCCGGTCTGACCCTGCTCAACGGGAGGCAGGTGGAAGAGCCGGGTGAACGCGTTGAGGTCGGACGGCCGGTCGTGGCCCGAGAGGTCCGCCGCGAGGAAGGTCTTGTCCGTGTCCGTCGGGCTTTCCGGGGCGTAGGCGGCCTGGTCGTGCCGAAGCTGCCCGGCCGGGGCCGCGGGCGGGGCGTCCGTCCGGCCGCACGAGACGGCCAGAGCCGAGACGGCGAGAAGAGCGAGCAGGAGAGCGGGCGTCGCGCGCTGGGTCATGGGTGTCCCTCCTTTCGGGACATTCATTATAGGACCCCCGGCCGGGAACTGCAACGGCCGCGTTCCCCTTGTCACCCGGGGCTTTTTTAGGTATTCTGGAGGGAAGAGATGGACAAGCTCACCAGACCGGCGGCGGCGACTCTCGGGGCCCTCCTCCTGGCGGTCCTGCTGTCCGGGCTTCCGGCCCGGGCCGCCGCGGGCGCCGTCCCCGGCGCCAAGGACGACGTCGTCCTCTCCCTGAAGGAGAAAGTCATCCGGGACCTCAGCTCGTCGGGTCTCGTCCTGGCCTTCCACATCGAGGTCAGGAACCCGGCCGGGACCGCGCGCGAGCTCGTCCGCTACCGCTACCGGGTCAGGATCGACCAGAGGGAATACCTCGACATGAACGTGACCCTCGACGCCCCCTTGGCCGTGCCGGCCGGCGGCGCGACGCTCATCGCCCTGCCCGTCAAGATCTCCTACGACCATCTCCGCGCGGCGATCGGCCCGGTCGAGGGCCAGGCCTTCTGCGACATCGTCGGGGACATGTTCTTCCAGGCCGAGCGGAAAAGGGAGCAGCGGGTCGCGTTCGCCTACGACGGGGAGTTCCCCATCTTCCGGGACCCCGAGGTCGAGATCCTGCCCTTGGTCGTCAACGACCTGACCGTGGGCGGGGCCGACGTCGTCTTCCGGCCCCGGTTCCGGAACTCGAACGGCTACGACCTCGTCGTCGACGCCATCGATTTCGAGCTCACCTTCAGCGGCCGGGAGGTCCTGGCCGGCCCCGTGCCGGGGGACAAGAGCCTGCCGCGGGCGGGGGAGAAGACCTTCGCGCTGCCGTTCATCCTCGACTTCTTCGAGGCCGGGGAGGACGTCCGCGAGGCCTTCGCCAGGGAGGAGATCCCCTGCCGCTTCGCGGGCCGGATCGAGATCGCCTCGGTCTGGGGCCGGCTCGTCGTCCGCTTCGACAGGGCCCAGGCCCTCGGCCTGGCGAAGGTCTCCGCGCCTCAGAACCAGTAGCTGAAACCGACGCTCAGGGCCAGCCCGCCGAGATCGAAGGCGTCGAACCCCGTGAACAGCTCGTTGAGTTGGGCCTTGGCCCAGTGATAGCGGGCCTCGGCCTCGATCGTCGCCCGGTAGCCGACAGGGATCTGGAAGCCGGCGAACGCGTGGGCGCCGAAGGCCGCTCCCGATTCCTTGGCGTTGACGCCCGTGACCGGAAAGATGTCGACCTCGCCCAGCACGTCGTCGAGGTAGATCCAGGGATCGCCGAAATCGACCATCTCCCCGTACATCCGGACGCTCCAGAAGTAGAGGCCGGCTCCGCCGCCGACGAAGGGGATGAGCCGCGCCTTGCGCCCGAGCGGGGCGAGCTTGAAGGACAGCTGGAGCGGCGTGCTCGAGACCTTGAAGGAGTGGAGGATGTCGTCGCCGTAATAGAGCTCGTAGGGGAAGGCGAAATAGCCTTCGTCGAGCTCGACGAAGACGTAATCGTTGTAGTAGCCCAGCCGGCTCTTGCTGTAGGAATCGAGGGTCAGGGCGAGGCTGAAGTTCCGGCCGAGGAAGTACTCGTACCCGAGGCCCATGATCGACCCGCGGAAGTCCTCCATGTTGAAGCTCATCTGGTCGAGCTCGATGGCCCAGAG
>CAZFBC010000100.1:0-2672 GCA_964517245.1 uncultured Eubacteriales bacterium
GCGGCCGATCCTGATGACCACCATCACGACCGTCCTCGGCCTCCTGCCCATGGCCCTGAGCACGGCGGAGGGCTTCGAGATCCGCATCCCCCTGGCCGTGACGCTCATCGGGGGGCTGACCTTCGGGACGTTCCTGACCCTCGTCCTCATCCCCCTCGTCTACGACAAGATCATCCCCGAGTCGGGCGCCCGGAAGGACGGCGGGGGCCGGCCGATGGCGCTCCTCCTCAAGGCCAAGGCCGCCCTCGGGGCCCGGAAGCCCGCGGAGAAGACGCCGTGAACCTGCCGGCCTTCGCGATCAAGAAGCCCGTCTCGGTCATCGTCATCATGCTGGTCTTCCTGACGATCGGCGTGATCTCGCTCATCCGGCTCCCCCTGGAGATGATGCCCGACACGTCCTTCCCCGGCCTCATGGTCCAGGTCCCCTACCCGTCGTCCTCCCCCGAGGAGGTCGAACGGGTCATCACCCGGCCCATCGAGGACATCCTGGCCACGGTCAACAACCTCGACACCCTCAGCTCGACCTCCTCGGCCTCGAGCGCCATGATCAACCTCCAGTTCAAGACCGGGACGAACATGGACCTGGCCTCGATGCAGATCCGGGACAAGATCGACCAGATCCGCGGCGACCTGCCCCGCGACATCGAGCAGATCCGCATCCGCCGGTTCACCTTGAACGACCGGCCGGTCATCAACTTCAGCGTCACCATGCCCGGCGACCTCGACGAGCTCTTCTACTGGTCGGAGAACTACATCACCCAGCAGCTCGAGCGCATCGAGGGCGTGGCCAACGTCGACATCCGCGGCATCCGCAACAAGGTCCTCAACGTCTACCTCAAGCCCGAGATCTTCTACTCGTCCTCGATCCGCATCAACGACCTCATCGACACCATCAGCAACAACAACGTCAACGTCTCGGCCGGCTACGTCGAGGAGGGCTCGATGCGCTACGCCGCCCGCGTCCCGGGCGAGCTGAAGATCCTCGAGGACGTCAAGACCCTGCCGGTCAACGAGCAGGGCCTGAAGGTCGGCGACGTCGCCCGGGTGACCTACGACTACCCGGTCAAGGAGGACTACAACCGGATGGACGGCCGGGAGACCGTCCGCTTCCAGGTCTACCGGGCCTCCAACGCCAACATCGTCGACGTCTGCGCCGCGGTCAAGGAGACCATGGCCCGGATCAGGCGGACGGAGCCCGCGCTCCGCGACATGGCCGTCGTCTTCTACCGCGACCAGTCCGAGGACATCCTCAAGAGCCTCAACGACCTGACCGTGTCGGGCATCGTCGGCGGCGTCTTCGCCCTGCTCGTCCTCCTCTTCTTCCTGCGCAAGCTCCGGACGACCTTCATCATCGCCACGGCCATCCCCATCGCCATGGTCTTCACCTTCAGCTTCATGTTCCTCTACCGGGCCGTTTTCCGGGCCAACATCTCCATCAACATCATCTCGCTCTCCGGGCTGATGATGGCCGTGGGCATGCTCGTCGACAACAGCGTCGTCGTCCTGGAGAACATCTTCCGGCTCCGGCAGGAGAAGGGGATGGCGCCCCGGGAGGCCTCCCTCCAGGGGGCGAGCGAGGTCGCCTCGGCCGTGTCCTCGGCCACGCTCTCGACCCTGGTCGTCTTCGTCTCTCTCGGCTTCATGTCCCAGTCGGGCTTCGGCCGGTTCATGCAGGACTTCGCCCTGACCATCTCGCTGGCCCTGATCGCCTCGCTCCTCGTCTCGATGTCGTTCATCCCCCTCGCCGGCAGCCGGTTCCTCTCGGGGAAAATGAAGGAGAAGGCCCGCTGGCTGGTCCGGCTGACCCGCGTCTACGAGAAGATCATCCGGTTCACCATCAGGAACGGGAAGACCAAGGCCCTGGTCGTCGGGCTGGCCGTGCTCATCTTCGCCGCCTCCTACCTCCTGCTCGACAGCATCGAGCGGGAGTTCATGTTCGGCAGCGACGAGCGCTCGGTCAACCTGTCGGTCTACATGCCGCGGACCTTCTCCCTCGACCAGATGAACGAGCTCTTCACCGAGTTCGAGACCCTCATCCTCGACCGCCGGGAGGAGCTGGCCCTCGACCACCTGACCGTCGAATTCGGCGTCCGGAACATGCGCCAGGGGCGCTACCGCGGCTCGATCGAGCTCGACCTCACCGACAAGGGCCCGAGCGTGACCGAGGTCCGGGAGAAGCTCAAGGCGATCCTGCCGGTCCGGGCCGGGATCCTCTACGAATACGGCCAGCGCTTCGGGCGAGGCGGATTCGGCCGGGGCATGGCGGTCGACCTCATCGGCATGGACTTCACCCGGCTGACCGAGATCGCCCCGGCCGTCATCGACCGCCTGAGGACGGTCCCCAACGTCGAGGACGTCACCAGCGACCTCGAGGGCGGCGACACGCAGCTCCTCGTCCAGGTCGACCGGGCCCGGGCCGAGAACCTCGGCGTCAACAGCCGCCTCATCGCCCAGACCGTGTCCTCGTCGCTCTCCGACCGGGCCATCGGCAAGTTCAAGACCGAGAACCGCGAGATCGACATCATCATGAAGATCCAGTCGGAGGACGGCTTCTCCGAGGAGGACCTGCGGAACATCAGCCTCCGGACCCGGGACAAGTCCGTGCCCATCTCGGCCATCTCGAACCTGTCCTACCGGCTGGGCTCCTCGTCCATCCGCAAGGAGAACAAGAA
>CAZFBC010000100.1:2772-8993 GCA_964517245.1 uncultured Eubacteriales bacterium
CTCATCGTGCCGCCGGCCATCTTCGGCGTCGCCGTCATGTTCACCCTGACCCACATCACCCTGAACACGACCTCCTACCTGGGCCTGCTGACCCTGTTCGGCATCGTCGTCAACAACGGCATCATCCTCATCCACCACATCCGGACCCTGCGCATGTCGGGCCTGAGCAAGGACGAGGCCATCGTCCAGGGCGGCAAGGACCGCATCCGGCCCATCCTGATGACGGCCATCACGACCATCCTCGGGGTGCTCCCGCTGGCCCTGCCCTACATGTTCCCGCAGTACTTCCAGGGCGTCGGCCAGCGGTCCCAGATGTGGGCCCCGATCTCCGTGGCCATCGTCGGCGGGCTGACGACCTCGACCTTCTTCACCCTGATCTTCCTGCCGACCTTCTACTCGATCTCCGACTCGGTCGTGCGCCGGTTCAAGACCCGCTTCGGATTCAACGCCGACAAGATCTGAAGACCTTCTTTTTCGTTGAATATTGCCCGCGTTTTTCTCATAATGGAGCGGCTTTGAACAGCGCGTTCCTCGAATTCCGCGGCGTTTCGAAACGATTCGGCGACGTCCGCGCCGTCGACGGGGTCAGCCTCGGGCTCGAGAAGGGCGAGGTCTTCTCGCTCCTCGGCCCGAGCGGCTGCGGCAAGACGACCGTGCTGCGCCTGGCCGCCGGCTTCGAGGAGCCGGACGCCGGACGCGTCTTCCTCGACGGCCGGGACATCACCGGCCTGCCCCCCGACAAGCGCAAGGTCAACACCATCTTCCAGAGCTACGCCCTCTTCCCCCACATGACCGTCCGCGACAACATCGGCTTCGGCCTGGCCATCGCCAAACGGCCCAGGAAGGAGATCCGGGACGAGGTCGACCGGATGCTGGCCCTCATCCGCATGGCCGATCAGGCGGACAAGAAGCCCGGCCAGCTCTCCGGCGGCCAGAAGCAGCGCGTCGCCGTGGCCCGGGCCCTGGTCAACAGGCCCGACGTCCTTCTCCTCGACGAGCCCCTGGCCGCGCTCGACCTCAAGCTCCGGCAGCAGATGCTCATCGAGCTCGACCTCATCCACGACGAGGTCGGCATCACCTTCCTCTACGTCACCCACGACCAGGCCGAGGCCATGAGCCTGAGCGACCGGATCGCGGTCATGGACGGCGGCCGCATCGAGCAGGTCGGGACGCCCGCGGAGATCTACGAGTCACCCCGGACGAGCTTCGTCGCGGCCTTCATCGGCGACACGAACTTCCTGGCCGGCCGCGTCCGCGAATGCCCGGACGGCGAGTACTGCGGCGTGACGGTCGACGGGCTGCCCGGGATCGCCTGCTACAACGACAAGGCCGTCCGGCCCGGACAGCCGGTCACCCTGAGCGTCCGGCCGGAGAAGATCCACATCTCCCGCGAGCGGCCCGCGGAGGAGCCACGGCGCAACGCCCTCCCGGCGGTCGTCGAGGACGTCATCTACCTCGGCCCGAACACGAAATTCTGGGTCCGCGCCGGCGGGCACAGGTTCCAGGTCCTGCGCCAGCACGCCCGCTACGCCCTCGACGAGAAGCCCCTGCGCTGGAAGGACGCCGCCTGGATCTGGTGGCACGCCGACGACGGCTTCATGCTCGACCAATTCCGGAAGGCCGACGAGGCGCTGCTGGCCGTGCCGCCGCAGAGCGTCGGCGAGGAAGACGGGGTCAAACCTTAAATTTTTTAATTTCCTTGGCAAGCGCATGAACGGGACGGAACGAAACGCAAAATTTAAAAATTTAAGGTTTGACCCCTTCTTGAGGCGCCGCGCGGAGTGGCTGGTCTCGCTGCCGACGCTCGCCTGGCTCACCCTGTTCATCGTCGTCCCGACGCTGCTCGTCTTTCTCATCGCCTTCCGGCCGGCGACGCCCTACGGCGGCATCGGCGCCGGCTGGACCCTGGACACCGTCCGCGCCCTCTGGACGCCGAGCTACCTCGCGCTCGCCTGGCGGACGCTCTGGATCAGCCTCCTGACGACGGCCCTCTGCCTCGTCCTAGCCCTGCCGACGGGCTACACCATCGCCCGGGCCCGGGAGAAGTGGCGCAACCGGCTCCTGATGCTGGTCGTCGTCCCCTTCTGGACGAGCTTCCTCGTCCGCGTCTTCGCCTGGAAATCGCTCCTCCACCCCGAGGGGCCGGTCAAGAAGGCCCTCGAGGCGCTCGGCCTCGTCGGGCCGGAGACGACGCTCCTCTACCATCCGGCGGCCGTCGTCCTGGTCATGGTCTACACCTTCCTGCCGTTCACGATCCTGCCCGTCTACGCCGCCGCCGAGAAGTTCGACTTCCGCCTGGTCGAAGCGGCGCGCGACCTTGGGGCCCGGCCCTTCCAGGCCTTCCGGCGCGTGTTCCTGCCCGGCATCCGCCAGGGCGTCCTGACCGCGGTCCTCGTCGTCTTCATCCCGGCCCTGGGCTCCTACATCATCCCGGACCTCGTCGGCGGGCCGGGGAGCGAGATGCTCGGGAACAAGATCGCCCAGCGGGTCTTCACCGACCGCAACCTGCCCCACGCCGCGGCGCTCTCGGCCGTCCTCGTCCTGGCCGTGCTCGCGCCCCTCGTCGCCGTCCTCGCCCTCCAGCGCAAGGGCCGGAAGGCCGACATCATCATGGGGGAGGCGCCGTGAGAAGGAGCCGGCTCCCGGTCGCGGTCACGGGCCTGGTCCTGGCCTTCCTCTACCTGCCCATCCTCATCCTCGTCGCCAACTCCTTCAACCCGGCCCGCTTCTCCAGCCGCTGGCAGGGCTTCTCGCTCGTCTGGTACCGGCGCCTCTTCGAGTCGCCCGAGATCTGGGAAGCCCTGCGGAACACGCTCGTCATCGCCGTCTCGGTCACCGCGGTGTCCGTCGTCCTGGGGACCGCGGCCGCGTTCGCCCTCCACCGCTACGCCGGGAGCCGCCTCCAGCGCCTCCACTACACCCTGATCTACCAGCCGCTCGTCGTCCCCGAGATCCTGATGGGCATCGGCCTGCTCATGGCCTTCGTCGCCGCGGGCGTCCCGCTCGGGCTGTTCACGATCTTCCTGGCCCACGTCACCTTCTGCCTGAGCTACGTGGCCATGACCGTCCTCGGGCGGCTCCAGGACTTCGACCTCTCGATCCTGGAGGCGGCCCGCGATCTCGGCGCGAGCCCCTGGCAGACCGCCCGGAAGGTCCTCGTGCCCATGCTCATGCCGGGCATCGTGGCCGGGGGCCTGCTCGCCTTCACCCTGTCGATCGACGACTTCGTCATCACCTTCTTCGTCGCGGGCCCCGGCTCGACGACCCTGCCCCTGAGGATCTACAGCATGATCAAGTACGGCGCGCCGCCCATGATCAACGCCCTGTCGACCCTGCTCCTCGCCGTCACGCTGACGGCGGTGCTCGCAAGCCGGCGGCTGGCCCGGGGGCGGAACGGCGCCGCGCGCTCCGGGGCGTGATTCTTTTCCGGGGGAACGGGGACGTCGCGCCGGTTGAAAAGCCGGCCGGACTGGATTATAAGGGGGCTTCGGAGGAGAGCGCATGAAAGACCGGGGCCGCCGTTTCGCCGTCGCGGGCCTGGCTCTCGCCGCCGGGGCCGCCCTGTTCCTGCCGGCCGCCTGCGGCAAGGCCGGGCCGGTCCTCAGCGTCTACACCTGGTCCGATTACATCAAGCCCGGGCTCGTCCGGCGCTTCGAGCGCGAGCGCGGCTGCCGCGTCGTCCTGGACACCTTCGAATCGAACGAGGCCATGTACGCCAAGCTGAAGGCCGGGGCGACGGGCTACGACCTGCTCACGCCCTCGAGCTACATGGTCAGCCTGATGCACGCCCAGGGCATGCTCCGGAGGCTCGACCGGAGCCTGCTGCCGAACCTCGTCCACGTCGATCCCGACCACCTCGCCGTCGCCGTCGATAAGACGATGGACCACTCCGTGCCCTACATGATCACGAACACCGGCATCGCCTACCTCGAGGGCCGGGTCGCGGACGTCGCGCCGTCGTGGCGGATGTTCGGCCGGGCCGACCTCGCCGGCCGGATGACGATGTTCAACGACATGCGCGAGACGATCGGCGCCGCGCTCAAGTGCCTGGGCCACAGCATCAACACGACGAGCGCGGCCGAGCTGGCCGAGGCGGAGGCGCTCCTCCTCGCGTGGAAGAAGAACATCGCCAAGTACGAGAACGAGCAGTACAAGATCGGCCTGGCCTCGGGCGAGTTCCTGCTCGTCCACGCCTGGAACGGCGACATCTTCCAGGTGCGCAAGGAGAACCCCGACGTGCGCTTCTTCGTCCCCGAGGAGGGTACGGTCATCTCCTGCGACGACCTGGTCATCCCGGCCGACGCGCGCCAGCCGGCGCTGGCCCACGCCTTCATCGACTTCCTCCACGACCCGGCGGTCGCCGCCGAGAACACGGTGGCCATCTCCTATCTCTGCCCGAACCGGGGCTCCTACCCGCTGCTCCCCGCGGAGATCCGCGACAACCCGGGGATCTTTCTGGAACCGGGGGTCCGGGCCAGGAGCGAGATGATCGCCGACGTCGGCGCCGCCAACGCCCTCTACGTCAGGGTCTGGGACCGCCTCAAGTCCTCCCGCTAGAAATTGAACGTGTAGTTGAACTTCACATAGAGGGCGCGGCCGCTCGAGAGGGGCGCCACGGGCGTCCTCGACAGCCGGTCGGTGTTCAGCCCCTCGTTATAGACGATGTAGACGTCCGTCCCTTCCCGGGGATTGAAGCGGAAGCGGACGTTGGCCGACACGGCGTCGTCGGCGCCGCTATATTGGACGAGGGCGCTCAACGAGAGCTTGACGCTGAGCGTCGCCAGGGCCCGGACCTGGCCGATCGGGGCGACGTAGGACTGGCCGCGCTCGGGAAAACGGACCAGGTTGTATTGGAGCAGGCCGCCGATCTCGAGATCGGGGATGCCCGACCAGGTCGGCATCGCGCCGAGCGAGATCCGCCAACCGTCGTAAAAACCGCCCACGGTCCCGGTGATCATCGTGTTGAACAGCCGGCCCGGCGGCGTCTGGAGGGCGAACTCCAGCCCCGGAAAGGCGTAGCGGCCCGCCGGGACGAGGGCGTCGTCCGAGATCTCGTAGGGCTCGTCGAGCTCCTCGATGTTGACCTTGGGCCAGAAGCGGCCGGCGAAGCCGCTTTTCGTGGCGAACTCCCAGCCGGGCCCGATCTCGGCCAGGGTGAGCCGGCGCGTGTCGTTGTCCCAGTAGAAGCGTCCTTCGGCGAACGCGTCGTGGTTCGTCAGCGCGGAATCCTTGCCGGGGAACCAGCCGTAGAGGGTCCGGGTGTACAGGGCCGTGTAATTCTCGAACATCATGAACCCCATGCCCGGGTCGAACTCGGGGCCCACGCGGGCGAACCGGACCGTCGTCCCGAATCCCCGGGTCGTCCGCCTCTCGTACATGAGGGCGATCCGCGAGGAATCGAGCGAGAAGGCCCGGTTGGCGGCGCCGTCCTCGAAGGTCTGGGCCCACTGCAGGGTGAAGTAGTCGTCGCCCCGGGCGCGCCAGATCCAGTCGAGTCCGTAGGCGACGTTGTAGCTCCCGTCCGCGCCGAGGCGGCTGGTCAGCATGCCGCCCAGGTAGGAATAGGGATTGAAGACCTGGCGCCGCAGCCGCAGGACGCCGAAGTTCTCCGAAGGGTGGTCCTCGAGCGCGGCCGTGTGCATGTCGAGGAAGCCGATGTCCCAGCCCCCCAGGCGGCCGACCAGGCGGGCGCCGCCGTAGATGCGGGCGACCTGGAGATCGTCGCTGTCGACGTCGCCGACGAGGCCGATCCGGCGGCTGTAGAACAGCGTGTTCGCGCCGCCCATCGGGAAATCGAAATTGCTGGACCGTTCCTGGAAGAAGAGCCGCTTCTCGGGGAAGAAGACGGAGAATCGGCTCAGGTTGACCTGGACGTCGTCCGCCTCGACCTGGGCGAAGTCGGGGTTGACCGTCGCGTCGAAGGTCAGGTTGCCCGTCAAACCGTACTTCAGGTCGAGCCCGAGCTCGAGCTTGGAGGAATCGTCCCTGAGGTACTCGGTCTCCGCGTCATCGAGCTCATAGGTCCGGTCGAAGCCGGCGAGGACGTAGGGCGCGAGGTAGAGGGGTCGGCGCGGCTTGAGGCCCGGCCAGACGGTCTCCTGGCACTGGGAGGGCTTCCAGGCGCTCATCTCGCCCCAGTCCTTGGGGATGGCGGGGAAGACGTCGGCCTCGTTCCGGCGCGAGAGCCAGCGGAAGACCGTCACCCCCATGACGACGGTCCC
>CAZFBC010000101.1:0-2964 GCA_964517245.1 uncultured Eubacteriales bacterium
GGGTTCTTGAGGAGCCACATGCAGATGGCGTCGATGTTGGCGTCCCAAAACTTGATGTCGGGATAGCCCTTGGCCACCTCGCGGGCGGTGTCGAGCATCAGTCCGCCCGTCTCGCGCAGGACGTTCGGCTTCTCGATGAGGGTGACGGACTTGCGGCCGTGCTTGCGGGCGAACTCGAAGGCGGCCCGGACGATCCGGGCGCAGGCCGGCTTGGTCATGATCCTCGTCGACAGGGCGATCTCGTCGGCCGGGACGTCCTTGAACCGCTTCATCTTGGGGTTGGTCAGGAGGGCGTCGCGGACGACCTGGGGCAGGGGGAAGAACTCGACCCCGGCGTACATGCCCTCCGTGTTCTCGCGGAAGATGACCAGGTCGATCCCTTCCTTGAAATTCAAAGGATTGCCGCCGTAGGCCTTGCAGGGCCGGAGGTTCTGGTAGAGGTCGAACTCCTGGCGCAGGCGGACGATGGGGCTGAAATAGCTCAGGCCCCGGCCCTTGAGGGACGGGTCGAGCTCGAGGTCGGCGTCCTCCTTGGGCTTCGAGGTGATGGCCCCGAAGAGGCAGGCGTCCGTCTCCCGGAGGAGCTTGAGGGTCCGGTCGGGCAGGGGGTTCCCCTCCCGGCGCCAGAAATCCCAGCCGATGTCGCCGTAGATGTACTCGGCGTCGAGGCCGACCTTGTCGAGAACGGGCATCGTCGCTTCGACGACGTCCTTGCCGACCCCGTCGCCGGGGAGGACGGCGATCTTGTACTTGGCCATGGTCACTCCTTTGCGAGCTTCGTCCTGGTGTATTCGAGCAGGCCGCCGGCCTCGATGATTCCGATGACGGAATCCGGGAGAGGCCGGAAGCGGAAAAGGCCCTTGGCGGAGCGGATCTCGCCCCGGCCGAAATCGATGTCGACCCGGTCGCCCTTCTCCAGGGCGTCGACGGCCTCGTCGCACTGGAGGACGGCCAGGCCGAGGTTGATGGCGTTGCGGAAGTAGATGCGGGCGAAGGACCGGGCCACGACGGCCTGGACCCCGGCGGCCTTGAGGCAGGCCGCGGCCTGTTCGCGCGACGAGCCGCAGCCGAAGTTCCTGCCGGCGACGACGACGTCGCCCGGCCTGACGCCGGCGGCGAATCCCGGGTCGAGGTCCTCCATGGCGTGCTTCGCCGTCTCCTCGGGCGGCATCATCTGGTAGGTGTAGCGCCCGGGGAAGATGACGTCGGTGTTGACGTCGTCGCCGTACTTCCAGACCGCGCCTTCGCTCATGAGAACTCCCTCGGGTCGGTGATGACGCCCGCGACGGCGGTGGCCGCGGCCGTGGCCGGAGAGGCGAGATAGATCTCGGAGTCGCGGTGGCCCATGCGGCCCCGGAAGTTCCGGTTGGACGTGCTCAGGCAGGCCTCGCCGGCGGCCAGGAGGCCCTCGTGCGCGCCGAGGCAGGGGCCGCAGCCCGAGTTGAGGACGACGCAGCCGGCCTCGACGAGAGCGGCGAGGGCGCCGGACCTGAGGGCCTCGAGATAGACCTGCCAGGAGGCGGGGATGACCAGGACGCGGACGCCGGCCCGGACCCTGCGGCCCCGGAGGATCGCGGCGGCGGCCTCGAGGTCCTCGAGGCGGCCGTTGGTGCAGGTGCCGATGAGGACCTGCTGGACGGGCGTCCCGGCCACCGCGGCGACCGGCCTGACGTTGTCGACCGTGTGGGGGCAGGCGACCTGGGGTACGAGCGCGTCGAGGTCGCAGGCCAGCACGGATTCGTAGGCGGCGTCGGGGTCCGACGCCTCGGCGACGAACGGCCCCCGGGCCCGGCCCTCGAGCCACTTCAGGGCCACGTCGTCGGGGGCGAAGTAGCCGTTCTTGGCGCCCATCTCGGCCGACATGTTGGCCAGGGTCAGCCGGGAGCCGACGCCGAGCGTCCCGGCCGAGGGGCCGGCGAACTCGACGGCCTTGTAGTTGGCCATCTCCGCGCCGCCGTCGCCGATGAGCTTGAGGCTGAGGTCCTTGGCGGACACGCCGGCCCGGAAGCGGCCGGAGAGGTCGATGCGCACGGTCTCCGGGACGCGGAGCCAGATCTCGCCGGTCGCCCAGGTGCAGGCGGTCTCGGTCCGGCCGATGCCGGCGGCGAAGGCGCCCAGCGCCCCGTAGCTCGGGGTGTGGGAGTCGCTGCCGACGATGACCGCGCCGGGGGTCGCGAAGCCCTGCTCGGGCAGGACCTGGTGGCAGATGCCGGCGTTGATGTCGAAGAAGTTCGGGATCCCCTGCTCGGCGACGAACTCGCGGATGGACTTGTGGTTCTGGGCGTACTTCTCGTCGGCCGCCGGGACGATGTGGTCGAGGACGATGACGATCCTCTCCGGCGCCCTGACCTTGGCGACGCCGAGCTTGCGGAACTCCTTGATGATGGCCGCGGAATTGTCGTGGGACAGGACGTAGTCCGGGGCGACCGTGACGACCTCGCCGGCCCGGACGTCCTTCCCCGCCTTGCGGCCGAGGATCTTCTCCGTCAGTGTCTTGCCCAAATCAGGCGCCTCCAAGCCCCCCCATTTTAGGGGCGGCCGGAGGCCTTGTCAACGCGGACGCTAGTCGATCCAGATCTCGATGACCGAGCCGTCGTCCCCGGCGATGCGGAGGAGGCTCTGCTTGGACTTGGAGAGCTCGCGCATGATCCGGGCCAGGTCGTAGCCCTTCTTCTTCAGATAGTCCTTCTCGTCGTCGCCCAGGGCGCTGAAGGCCAGGTCGGCCAGGGCGAAGGGGATGCTGAGCGACAGGGTGGGCTCCTTGCGGTTCCCGTCACGGATCCGGATCCTGAGCGTCCGGGCGGGACCGGACTTCCGGGGCGCCTTCTTCTCGGCGCTCTTCAGGCTCTCGGGCGAGACGCGGAGCAGGGCGATCCGGGCCCGGTCGAGGAGCTCGGGGTCCCTCTCGGTCTCGACGATGTCGGCCAGGACGGGCGCGGCCTTGGCCGCGGCCTTCTTGTCCTT
>CAZFBC010000101.1:3064-8901 GCA_964517245.1 uncultured Eubacteriales bacterium
TCAGCGCGGCCCGCCAGTCCTTGTCGAAGACGAGGAGCTTGACCTCGCGGAAGAGGCTTTCGTCCGTCCCGGTCTGGGCCCGCCGCGGCGCGCCCGCGAGCGCGGGCGCCAGGGCCAGGGCCAGGACGAGGATGATGCAGGCCGTCAGGGCTGTGTGTCTCATGTCAAACCCCGCTTTGCAGCTCTTCCTTGACGAGATTGATCTTGAGGAGGAGCTGACGCTCCTCGACAAGGCCCCGGATGCGGTCCAGCTCGGCCGCGGAGAGGTCGTCGCTGATCTCCGAGAGCTCCCGGAAAAGCGCCTCGATCTGGTCGCAGATGGCCTTGGCCTTGGCCATCTGGTACCTCTCGAGCTGGGCGTTGAGGTACTTTTTCCTCTGGACGAGATCGCGGGCCCGCCCGGACCGGAGGACGGCGGCGTCGCCGCCCGGTTCGAAGACGTCGAGAAGGATGTACTGGCTCTTCTCCAGGTAGTCCAGCGCGTTCCGGCGGGCCATCTCGAGCTCGGCCCGGTCGAGGAACTCCCCGGAGGCGTGATAGCCGGCCTTCCGGCCCGGCCGCGGGTCGGGGGACTTCAGGGCGAGATACATGGCCGCGGCCCCGACGGCGAGCCCGGCGAGAAGCCCGGCCAGCGCCGGTCGCACGCGGAACGGGAAGAGCCGAACCCCCGGCCGCCCGGCCGACGCGGCGCGTCCGGCTTCGCGCTTCGCGGCCGCGGCCCGGTCGGCGATCGCGGCGGGCAGCGCTTCCCAGTCGACGGAGGCGGCCGCCGCGCGGATCTCGGCCCTGACCGCCTCGGTCTCCCGGAGGAGGCGCTCGAGGGCGTCGGCCTCGGCCCGGCACTCCCGGCACGTCCCGATGTGTTCGGCCATGGCCCGCCTCCCCGCCTCCTCCAGGTCGCCCCGGAGGAAGGCCGCCAGCTCCTTTTTCGTCCGCGCGTGCTCGCTCATGGGACCATCCCCAACACCGGCGCCAGCCGTTTTCTGAGGTTCCGGACAGCCTTGAAATGGAGCGACTTGGCCGTCCCGACCGAGATGCGCATGGCCTCGGAGATCTCGTTGAACTGGAGCTCGTTGTAGTGTCTCATGACGAAGACCATCCTCTGCCGCTCGGCCAGCGTCTCGACCGAGCGCGCGAAGGCCCGGCGGAGGTCCGAATCGGCCGAGTCGACGGCCCTGTCCTCGGACGCGACCGGGATCTCGTCGAGCGGCCTCGAGGTTTCCCACTCCAGCTTCTTCTTCCGGTGTTTCCTGTAGCTGTCGATGCTGATGTTCTTGGCCATCTGCATCAGCCAGCCCTGGAACGGGCTCCCCGGCCGGTAGAGGCCGGCCCTCTGGTGGAGCCGGAGGAAGGTCTCCTGGACGGCGTCGAGGGCGTCCTCCCGGTCGCGGAGGATGGAGTAGGCCAGGCCGAAGACCTTGCGCTGATAGAGCCGGACGATCGTCATGAACGCCTCGCGGTCCCCCGCCTGGATCCTCTCGAGGAGAGAGGCGGCCTCGGCTGCCTCGACCTCACGGACCTCCGGCTCGTCACTCATGGGACCTCACGAGGTACAACGAACGCTCCCGTCCCAAAGTTTACCGCCGGCGGCAAGATCCCTCCGGACGTCCCGCGGACGACGGGGCCGGACGCCGATGACCCGTTGCGGAGGCGGAGGGCGGTCAGGGCCGGGAGAAGCCGCCGCGGTCGCGGCCCCCGCCGCCGCCGGGGCGCCGGTCGGACCCGGGCCGCTCGGCCCTCGGGCGGGCGTCGTTGACGATGAGCTTGCGCCCGTCGAACTCGGTGCCGTTGAGCTTGGCCTTGGCGTCCCGGGCCGCCTCCGGGGTCGCCATCTCGACGAACCCGAAGCCCCGGCCCTGGAGGATGTTGACCGACGTCACCTCGCCGAACTGCCCGAATTGCCGTTTCAGGGTCTCTTCCGTGGTCCTGAAGTTGAGGTTGCCGACGTAGAGCTTTGAGAGGGACATTCCCGAAACCTCCTGTCTCCCCCGCCGTCGCCGGCCCGCGGCGGGCCCGGCGCGGCGGCGTCAGGGCCCATTGTCCACATTCGGGAGATTGAAATCAAGCGCGCACCTGGTGTAGATTGAGGGCCCGGAAACGAGGAGCCGCCATGAAAAAATCCGCCTATGTCGTCCTGATCTTCCTGTTCTTCGCCCTCCTGGCCGCGGGCGGCGTGTTCTTCATGGTCGTGGAGGACATCGGCGGCCGGGCGGTCGACGTGCCCTCCCGCGGCTATCTCGACGTGCCGCTCTCCGGCGCCGTCGCCGAGATCCCCCCGCCCGACGCGCTGACCTCCTACGTGCTGGGGACGAGGCCGCTCGCCGTCCACGATCTCTGGGAGAACCTGCGCAAGGCCAAGGTCGACGGCCGGATCCGGGCCGTCCTCCTGAGGCTCGGCCTCCTCCAGTGCGACTGGGCCAAGGCCGCCGAGATGCGCGAGGCCGTCCTCGACTTCCGCCGCTCCGGCAAGAAGGTCTACGCCCTGATCGAAGAGGCGCCCGACTTCGACATGGAGTACTTCCTGGCCACGGGCTGCGACAAGGTCATCCTCCATCCCCTGGGCTGGCTCGGGATCAACGGCCTCGGCGGCTACGTCCCCTTCCTCAAGGGCGCCCTGGACAAGATCGGGGTGCGGGCCGAGTTCGAGCAGGTCGAGGAGTACAAGACGGCCGCCAACATGTTCACGGAGAAGGGCTTCACGCCGGCCCACCGCGAGGAGATGGAGTCGTTCTACGCGGACCTCTTCGCCCAGTACGCGGCCGCGGCGGCCGAGGCCCGGGGCCTGGCCCCCGAGGCCTTCCGGGCGCTCGTCGACCGCGGCTTCTTCCAGGGCGAGCGGGCCAAGGCCGCCGGGCTCGTCGACGCGTGCCTCTACGAGGACGAGGTCCAGGAGCTCATGGCCGGGGGCGGGCGGCCGCTCGTCCGGGTCCGGTTCGACGACTACACCCGGGTCAAGCCGTCGTCGGTCGGCCTCGAGACCGGGCCGGCGAAGGTCGCCCTGATCTACGCCGTCGGCACCATTCTCGCCGGCGAGAGCGCGCCCCAGTTCATCGGCGGCACGACGGTCGCCCGCTGGCTGCGGACGGCCCGCGGCGACGCCTCGGTCGAGGCCATCGTCCTGCGCATCGACAGCCCGGGCGGCTCCTCGGTCGGGTCGGACGTCATCTGGCGCGAGGTCGCCCTGGCCCGGAAGGAGAAGCCCGTCGTCGTCTCCATGTCGGACGTGGCCGGGTCGGGCGGCTACTGGATCGCCATGCCCGCGACCCGCATCGTCGCCCAGCCGCAGACGCTGACCGGGTCGATCGGCGTCCTGGCCGGCAAGTTCAGCGTCGACGGCCTGATGGCCAAGCTCGGCGTGACCGCGGACAAGGTCGTCTTCGGCGAGAAGGCCGACGCCTTCTCGCCGTTCCGGCCCTTCACCGCCGAGGAGCGGAAGGTCCTCAAGGACGAGATCCTGTGGACCTACGAGCGGTTCCTGGCCAAGGCCGCCGAGGGGCGGGGCCTGACCCGCGACGAGGTGGACGCCGTCGGCCGGGGCCGCATCTGGACCGGCCGGCAGGCGAAGGAGCTCGGCCTCGTCGACGAGCTCGGCGGCCTGACCATGGCCCTGGGCATCGCCAAGAAGGAAGCCGGTATCGACGCGGGACAGGACGTCCGCCTCGACGTCTGGCCGCGGAAGCGCTCGATCTGGCAGACCCTGCTCGGCCGGCCCTCCGCCGCGTTCGGCCTCGGGAGCGCCGCCGGGCCGGAGAGCACCATGGAGACCCTGCGCCTGCTCAACCGGACCGGGGTGTGGGCGATCATGCCCTTCTGGGTCCGGCCTCGATAGGGCGCGCCCGGGTCCATCGCCGCCTCGCGGCGGATCTCCCCGCGGACGGGAGACGCGTCCGTCAGTACGCGTAGGACGACGGGCAGATCGTCTTGAACTCGCAGGCCGAGCAGGAGTGCCAGTCCGGGCGGGCCTTGAAGTCGCCGGCCCGGATGCCGTCGGCCGCCTCGCGGATCCTGGCCGCCGCCCGGGCCAGCTCCTTCTCCCCTTTCGCCGCCCGGCCGACGAGGCCGGATTCGAGGAAGTGGAGGCGCGTCTCGACCGGCAGCGTCCCCTCCGTCCTCAGGAAGGACAGGGCGTAGACGTCCATCTGCAGGCTCTCGGCGGCGGCCCGGTCGGCCTCCCTCTGCGAGGCCGCCTCGCCCGTCTTGTAATCGATGACGACCGGGCCGGCCGGCTCGAGATCGATCCGGTCGTAGCGCCCCGAGAAGCGGATGCCGCCGTCCTGCCAGCGGAAGGGCCTTTCGAGGAAGGCCGGGCGCCGGCCCGATCCCTCCTCCCGCCCGTGCAGGAGCCGCAGGGCCCGCTCCCCCGCCGCCTTGCGCAGCTCCTCGTGCTCGCGGCTGAGGAAGCCCTCGTTGACCCAGATCTTCCTGTATTCGTCGACGACCTCGTCGGCGCCGACGGCCCGGCCCGCCATCCTCTTCTTTAAATAGAAGTGGACGGCGGCGTGGAGGACGCGGCCGAAGACGAGCGCGTGATGGGGCAGGACGGGCACCCGCATGTCGTGGCGGAACTTGTACTTGAGGGGGCAGAAGAGGTAGTCCTCGACCTGGACGTGGCTCAGCCGCAGGGTCCCGCCCCGCCGCGCGGCGGCCGCCGCCTTCGGGCGGCCCGCCGCCGGGGCATGGCGCCGGAGCTCCTCGAGGACGGAGGCCCTCAGGACCTCGTCCGGCGCCTCGGAGATGTCCAGGGCCTCGAGGACGAAGGGGCTGATCCTCTTCGGCCGCCGGGCGCCGTAGTCCCGGGCCCAGGTCAGGTAGAGGGCCCGCCGGGCCCGGGTCATGCCGACATAGAAGAGCCGCCGCTCCTCTTGAAGGTAATTGTCCCGGCCCGGCAGGCTCTCCTTGAGGACGCCGTCGGGGACCGGGACGCGCTCCCGCCTCTCCCGGCCCGGGAAGCGGTCCTCGACGAGGCCGGTCAGGAACACCGTATCGAACTCGAGCCCCTTGGCCTTGTGGACGGTCAGGACGTTGACCGCGTCCTCGTCGATGTCGGCCTCCGAGGTCGCCGGGTTGTCGCCGACCTCGGCCAGGAGGTCGAGGTAGCGCGCGAACGAGCGGATGGAGTCGTTCTCGACGAGCTCCGAGAAGCCCCGGATCTTGTCGAAGAAGAGGCGGACGTTCTTGACCCGGACCTCGGACTCGAGGGTCATCGGCTCGACCAGGGACTTGAGATAGCCGGTCTTCTCGAGGAAGGCGTAGACGACGGCCCCGGCGTTGGCCGTCGCGGCCAGCTCGGAGAAGGCCAGGATGTCGGCGAAGATCCGCTTGACGGTCGCCCGGGTCTCCTCGGAGATCTCCACGGGGCTTCCGCCCTCGGCGATCTCCTTGAACAGGTCGTGGAGGGCGATGTTCTTCCTCTCCCCGTGGCCGGCGAGGCGGCTCAGGTCGTAGGAGGCGGCCCGGTAGACCTCCGAGCCGGCGAGATGGAAGAGGTCGCGGCTGTTGCCGAAGTCGGTCAGGGCCCGGATGAAGGCGACGATGATCTTGATCTCCTCCCGCTGGTAGAGGCCGCGGCTGCCCGAGAAGCGGAAGGGGATGCCCTGGACGTTGAAGGCGCGCAGGTAGGGGTCGGCGTCGGCGTTGCGGCGGACGAGCACGGCGATGTCCCGCCACGCGGCGCCCCGGCGGCGGAGCCCGAGGACGCGGCCGGCCACGTCGTCGGCCTCGTGGGAGAGCGTGTCGAACGACAGCATCTGGACGCTCCGGCCCTTGCCCCGCGCGGCCGCCTTGAGGCGCTTGTCGATCCCGTACTTGAACTCGAGCCGGTTCGGGTCGTTGTGACG
>CAZFBC010000102.1:0-1228 GCA_964517245.1 uncultured Eubacteriales bacterium
GCCCGGCGCTTCATCATGAGGAAGAAGGACTCGGCCAGCTCGAAGAGCGAGAGCTCGACCGGCTCGGGCTCGCTCGGGCCGTGGAGCGGCGGGATGAAATCCCTCCGCCACTGGAGGATCTGGGCGTCCTCCCTCTCCCGGAGGAGGGAGCAGGCGGCCTTGACCTTGCCGTATTCGATGAGGCGGTCGACCAGGCTCCGGCGCGGGTCCTCGTGCTCGGCGAGGTCGGTCTCCCGCGGCAGCAGCATCTGGGACTTGATGTAGATCAGGAGCGCGGCGACGAACAGGAACTCGGCCTCGCGGTCGAGGTTGATCTCGGTCTTGCGCTCCAGGTAGCCGAGGTAGTCCCGGGTGATGGCGGCGATGGGGATGTCGTGGATGTCGATCTTCTTCTTGCGGATGAGGAAGAGGAGCAGGTCCAGGGGGCCCTCGAAGACGTCCAGCCGGACCTGGTAGCCCTCGGACGGATCCGCGGCCGGAGGGGCGGCGGCCTCTTCGAGGGGCGGGGCGTCGACGGCGGCTTCGGGCATGCTAGGCGAACAGCTTCGAGATCAGGTTGAGAATGGGGGAGAAGATGAGCGTCGGGATCCTGGAATACATGAGGAGGACGAGGAGGAGGAAGCCGTAGGGCCGGAGGCGCTCGTACTGCGCCGCGCCCCTCTCGGAGAGGAGGCCGGCCAGGATGCCGCTGCCGTCGAGAGGGGGGATGGGGATGAGATTGAAGACCGCGAGCGAGACGTTGATCAGGGCGGTGACGTACAGGACGGTGCCCAGGCCCACCAGGGGCTTGGCGAGGAACGAGGACTCCTGGACGCCGGCGCCGGCGACCTTGAGGAACTGGAACAGGAGGACCGCGGCGGCCGCGGTCAGGATGTTGGCGAGGGGCCCGGCGAACGAGATCCACAGGCCGCCCTTCCGCGGCCGGCGGAGATTGTAAGGATTGTAGGGGACGGGCTTGGCCCAGCCGAACACCGGCATCTTGAAGAGGATGAGGATGAGGGGGAAGAGGACCGTGCCGATCGGGTCGATGTGGACGAGGGGGTTGAGGGAGGCCCGGCCCAGGGCGGCCGCCGTCGGGTCCCCGAGCTTGGCGGCCATCCAGGCGTGCGCCGCCTCGTGGACCGTGATGGCGAAGAGGATCACGAACACCTGGACGATGATCAGTCGGATATCCATGGGCTATGCGGACGTCCTTTATAGCACAGAACGCGCCGTCCGTAAACAGCCG
>CAZFBC010000102.1:1328-8849 GCA_964517245.1 uncultured Eubacteriales bacterium
CTCGCCGGGCGCCGGGATCATGTATCCCGTCCGCCGGCCGATCCTCAATTTCATCGCCGTCGGCCCCTTTCCGGTCCTGGCCTTACGATAGGCCGCCGCGAGGCCCGTGTCAACACGTCCCGGCGCCCGGGTCCGCGTCAGAGGACCGGGAGATAGCGCCGTATCTCGTAGTCGCTGACCTGCTTGTCGAACTCGCCGGAGACGTTCCGCCCGTAGTCGTCGACCTCCTTGAGCTTGTTGGCGACGAGCGTGTGGAAGATGTGCTCCCCCAGCGCCTCCCTGACCACGGCGCTCTTCTCCATGGCCCGGACGGCCTCCTCGAGGTCGCGGGGCAGGACCCGGATCCCGGACTTCCTCTGCCGCGCGCCGCTCATGCGGTAGATGTTCTCCTCGACGGGGTCCGTGAGTTCGTAGCCCTTCCGGATGCCTTCGGCCCCGGCGGCCAGCATGACGGCGAAGGTCAGGTAGACGTTGCAGGCCGGGTCGGCCGCCCGCAGCTCGAGGCGCGTGGCCCGCTCCTTGCCCGGCTGGTACTCGGGGACGCGGATGTAGGCCGACCGGTTCCTCTGCCCCCAGGCGACGTAGACGGGCGCCTCGTAGCCTTCGATGAGGCGCTTGTAGGAGTTCACCCACTGGCTGAGCACGGCCGAGATCTCCCGGGCGTGGGTCATCAGCCCGGCCATGTAGCGGCGGGCCAGGAGGGACAGGTGGTAGGGGCCGTCCTTCTCGAAGAAGAGGTTCCGGCCGCCGCGCCAGAGGGACTGGTGGACGTGCATGCCGCTGCCGTTCTGTCCGTTGACGGGCTTGGGCATGAACGTGGCGTAGAGGCCGTGCATGCGGCAGACCTTCCGGACCATGTAGCGGAAGATCATGGCCGTGTCGGCCATCTCCACGGCGTCGAGATAGCGCAGGTCGATCTCGTGCTGGCCGGGCGCGGCCTCGTGGTGGTCGTATTCCGTGGCGATGCCCATGCGGTGCAGGAGGAGCTGGATCTCCTTGCGGATCTCGCCGTGGCGGCCGCTGGTGAAGTAGCCGCCGGCGTCGGCCGGCTCGGGCCGGTCGCTCGAGGGGAAGATGAAGAACTCGAGCTCCGGGCCGCACTTGAACGCGTCGACGCGGAGCTCCTCGCGGGCCCGGGCCAGGACGCGCTTCAGGGCGGCCCGGCTGTCCCCCTCGTAGGTCCCGCCGTCGGGCGTCAGGATGTCCCCGAACATGACCGCCTCGCGCCAGCGCACGTCCTCGGCGAAGCCCCGGTACGTCCAGGGCAGGACGCGGAAGGACCTCGGGTCGGGCTTGACGACGAGGTCCGACTCCTCGATGCGGACGAATCCCGCGACCGACGAGCCGTCGAAGCCCTTGCCCTCCTTGAAGGCCGCGCCGAGCTCGCCGGCCGGGATGGTGAAGTCCATCTGCCGTCCCAGGATGTCGGGGAAGATGAGCCGGACGAACCGGACCTCGCCGGCCGGGTCCCGGAGGACCGCGAGGACGTCCTGCTCGTCCCTCGTCCCGAAGCTCTTGAACGTTCCGGACTGTGCCGTTCGGGCCATGGGTCGCTCTCCTCTCACGGGCCCGGGGCGGCCGGGCCGGATCGATGTCAACAAAATAGGGCTAAAAAGAGCCGTTTGTCAATATCTGAAAAATAAATATTTACAAATGCACCAAAATGTGCGAGAATTGTCGACAATTGGAGTTGCCGCCCATGATCGACGAGCTGGACAGGAAGATCGTCCGGGCCCTCAACGGGAACGCCCGCAAGAGCTTCCGCGAGGTGGCCAAGGAGGTGGGGACGTCGGCCACGGCCGTCATCCGCACCGTCAAGAAGCTCGAGGCGACGGGGGCGGTGAGGGGCTACGTCCCGCTCGTCGACCCGGAGCACTTCGGCGTCGGTCTCGCGGCCATCGTCGCCGTCCGCTTCTCCAAGGGCCGGCTGCTCGAGACGCAGAAGAGGATCGCCCGCGACCCCCACGTGGCCGCCGTCTACGACGTCACCGGGGACTGGGACTCCTTCATCGTCGGGCGCTTCGCCGGGCGCGAGGACCTCAACGGCTTCGTCAAGGGTCTGCTGGCCGTCCCCCACGTGGACCGCACGGTCACCCACATCGTCCTGAACACGGTCAAGGAGGACCCCCGGGTCCCCGTCTGATCCCGGCGCGCGGCGGACGCCTTGACAGACGCCCCCGTTGTGCCATAATCGGCTTGTCATGACCCCCAAGGAGAAGGCGATGCCCAAGATCCTTCATTCCCCCATCGGTCACCATTACATCGTCGAGGCTTCGGGCTGCGACCCGAAGATCATCGGCAGCGTCGAGAAAGTCCAGCAGATCCTGGTCAAGGCCGCCGAGGTCGCCGGCGCCCACGTCTGGTCGATCTCGTTCAGCAAGTTCCCGCCCGCCGGAGTGAGCGGGGTCGTCGTCATCTCCGAGTCGCACATCTCCACCCACACCTGGCCGGAGATGGGCTACGCGGCGCTCGACATCTACACCTGCGGCCAGCAGACCAAGCCCGACAAGGCCGTCTTCTACGCGGTCGAGGAATTCGGCGCCGAGACCTCGCACATCACCGAGATCACGCGGGGCATCGACGAGGGAGACGCCGTCTTCTACCACAGCTTCATCACCTGGGAGGAGCGGCTCAGGAAGGCCGGGCAGAAGAAGGAGCGCGAGAAGGACAAGGATTAGGGCCGGGCGGAGGACGGGAATGATCGTCGAATTCAGCGTCGTGCCCATCGGCCGGGGCGAGGAGCTGGCCGGCCCCGTCGCCCGGGTCCTGGACATCGTCGACACGAGCGGCCTGCCCTACCAGTTGACGGCCATGGGGACCATCGTCGAGGGCGGTTGGGACGAGGTCATGGACCTTGTCCGCCGCTGTCACGAGGCCATGCGCGGCGAGACGGGCCGGGTCTACACCCACATCGCCATCGACGACCGGCCGAAGGCGGCCGGCCGGATCGAGGGGAAGGTCCGGGACGTCGAGAAGGCCCTGGGCCGCAAGCTCAAGAAATAGCCGGCCGGCGTAAAGCTTGTTTACGCCCCCCGCCTCGCGGATCCCCCTTTCCTCCCGAAGGCCGGTTTCCCGCCCTTGGCATGAATCCGGCTGGTTCATGGGGCGGCGGTCGCGCAGCGATGGTATAATAAGGACAACCGTGAAAAGAGCGGTCCTGGCAGTCCTCCTCGTCCTGGTCCCCGTCCGGGTGTCGCCCTGCGCGCAGACGATCGTGGTCGCCCCGGCCGCCGAAGCCCCGGAATCGTTCGTCGAAAGGCTCCAGGGGCTCCTCCGGAACGGCGACGTTCCCGCCTACCTCCAGGCCTTCGCGCCGGGGATCCGCGCGGCCGAGGAGGCCCGGCTGGCCGCCCGCCACGAGGACCTCGGGACCGAGGCCGTGTCCCTGCGCGCGGCCGGCGTCCGGACCCTCCCGGACGGAGGCGCGCGCGTGTTCGTGCAGGCCCTCTTCGAGAACGACTACGCGGCGGCCGTCGAGTCCTGGACGCTCCTCCTGGGGCAGACCCCGGCGGGCTGGTCGGTCGCGCGCCTGGACGTCGCGGGCACCGTGAGCCGGCTTTACAAGGTCCTCCTCCCCGCCGACCGCGCGGTGCGGGCTGGCCGGGTCGAGGTCGCCCACGGCGACATCCGCCTCACCTTCGCCGACGCCGCCGTCTTTCCCGACAACATCCCCGGGCTCGAGACGGCCCTGGTCGTCGTCGGCCGTGGACGGGTGACCTTCTCGCCCTCCGACGCCGGGGAGAAGCACCAGCTCGAGCTCCTTTACAGGAGGGACCGGATCGACGACTCCGTCGAGTCCCTCTACGTCCGCGGCTCGCCAAGCTTCTTCGCCTCCCACGTCCGCGTCGACGCGGCGGAGGGGCCCGCGGTCACGGCCGCCGAACGGGCCCGGGCCGCCGCCGTCTTCTCCCGGAACTATCCCCGCTCCTACACCATCGAGAATTCGATCGACCGGCGCCGCATGTCCTTCCTGCCCCAGGGGGACGAGGCCGTCCTGGAGTTCCGGGCGCGCAAGGCGGGGGAGCTGGCCTACATCCACTATCCGGCCTCCGAGGACGACGTCAGCCTCTACGACCGCGGCAAGGAAAGGATCGTCTGCACCTACAGCACGGACCGGCAGGAGGGCCCTCCCCGGAAGAGGATGTTCGTCTCGATCGGCGAGAGGGTCGACATCGTCTCGTACGCCCTCGACCTCAGCTATGCGCCGGCGGTCTCCTACCTCTCGGCCCGGGCCCGCGTCGGGATCGTCCCCCTGACCGACCGTCTCGACAGCGTCCGCTTCCGGTTCAATCCCAGGCTGGAGATCCTCCGCATCGCGGACGACGAGGGCCGGGAGCTGTTCTATACCCAGGACGCCGTCCGCGAGGTCCTCCACGTCCATTTCGTCTCCCCTCCGCCCGCCGGGGCGCCGACGACGGTCGAGGTCGTCTACCGCGGCAGGATGCGGCCCGTCCCCGCCTCGACGGACGTCGTCGCCCAGTCCGGTTCCGACAGCAAGATCCGCCTGAAGCCCCGGTACGAATCCTATTTCTTCTCCCACGCCGGGTCCTGGTATCCGGGCCCCATGGACGAGGATTATTTCGAGGCCCGGCTGGCCCTCGTCGTCCCGCCCGGCTACGACGTCGTCGCCACCGGCGAGCCCGAGGCCGGGGACCCGGGCGGGGGCCTGGACGAGGTCGTCGCCGCCGGGAAGGCCGACGGCCGGGTCCGCGTGTTCGCCTCGCGAGCGCCGGTCAAGTACCTCTCCTTCATCATCGGCAAGTTCGAGCGGCCCAGGGAGCGGCCCGGTCCCGTCCCCGTCACCGTCCACGTCTCGTCGGAGATCATGGACACCCGGACCGGGGTCTTCGACCAGGCGGCCGACATCCTCGATTTCTTCGGCCGGTCCTTCGGCCCGTTCCCCTACGGCAGGCTGGGGATCGTCCTCAGGCCCTGGCCGGTCGCCGGGGGCCACAGCCCGGCCTCGTTCGTCGTCGTCGACCTGCTCCCCTGGCGCGGGGACCCCGACTACCCCGCGCCGGCCGACACGCCCGTCGACCTCTCGGGCTGGGAGGAGTACATCCTGGCCCACGAGATCGCCCACCAGTGGTGGGGCCACGGCGTGTCGGTGGATACCTACAAGGACCAGTGGCTGAGCGAGGGCCTGGCCCAGTTCGCGGCGGTCTCCTACCTGAGGCACAGGCACGGCGAGTCCGCCTTCGCCGCCATCCTGAAGAAGTTCGCCCGCTGGACCGGGAAGAAGTCGTTCCGCGGCCCCATCCTCATGGGCTCGCGCCTGAGCTTCTTCGACTACCAGGCCTACCAGGCCATCGTCTACGACAAGGCCGCCATGGCCCTGTTCATGCTCCGGGACCTCATCGGCCGCGAGGCCTTCGAGGCCGGGCTCCGGTCGTTCTTCGAGACGCACCTGTTCCGGGCCGCCCGGACGGCCGCGTTCGTCGCGGCCATGGAGTCGGCCTCGGGGCGCGACCTCGGGGCGTTCTTCCGAGGCTGGTTCTCGTCGTGGGAGCTGCCCGAGGTCCGGACGACCTGGACCGGGACGGAGGTGTCCGACGGCGTCCGCATCGACCTGCGGGTCGTCCAGACCGGGGGCCCGTTCGTCTTCCCGCTCTGGATCGAGGCGACGGCCGGCGGCAAGACCTTCCGGGAGATGATCGTCGTCGACGGCCAGGTCGAGGAGGCGTCCCTCGTCCTGCCGGCGCATCCCGCCAGGGTCCGGGTCAACCCCGACAGGGCCGTGCCGGGCCGGTTCCGCTAGGACGGGACGTCGCTCGCGTCGATCCCCAGCCGCTTGATCATCTCGTTGAGCGTCGTCGGCTTGACCCCGAGGAGCCGGGCGGCCTTGTTCTGGACGCCCTTGGTCTTCTTGAGCGCGGCCAGGATGATCTTCCTCTGGAAGGCCTGGGTCCGGTCGCGGAGGTCCAGGGATTCCTCCGCGGCGATCAGGGCCTCGTCGTCGACGCCCTCCTCGCGCAGCAGGAAGGGCGGCAGGGAGGACCGGGTGATGACCTTGGAGCGGGCCAGGACGATCGCCCGCTCGACGAGGTTCTCGAGCTCGCGGACGTTGCCCGGCCAGGAATGGGCGTCGAGGATCTCGAGGACGTCCTCGCTCACCCCCTCGATCTCCTTGCGGTTCTCGCGGGCGTAGACGTCGACGAAGTGCTTGACGAGCAGGGGGATGTCCTCCTTCCTATCGCGCAGCGGAGGGATCTCGATCTTGATGACGTTGAGCCGGTAGAAGAGGTCCTTGCGGAAGGCCTTCTCCGCGATGAGCCCCTCGATGTCGGTGTTGGTGGCCGCGAGGATGCGGACGTCGACCTTGATCGTCTGGGTCCCGCCGAGCCGCATGAACTCCTTCTCCTGCATGACCCGCAGCAGCTTGGCCTGGGTCTCGAGGCTGATGGAGGAGATCTCGTCGAAGAAGATGGTCCCCTTGTCGGCCGCCTCGAAGAGGCCCTTCTTCAGGGCCACGGCGCCGGTGAAAGCCCCCTTGACGTGCCCGAACAGGTGGCTCTCGAGCAGGTCCGGCGGGAGCGATCCGCTGTTGACGGTGACGAAGGGCGCGTCGGCCCGGTTGGAGTTCACGTGGATGGCCTTGGCGACGAGCTCCTTGCCCGTGCCGCTCTCGCCCTGGAGGAGGATGGTGCTGCGCGTCGGCGCGGCCGCCTTGACCAGCTCGAAGACGCCGCGCATGGCCTGGCTCTTGCCGATGATGTTGGCGAAGCCGAAGCGCTGGCGGAGCTCGTCCTTGAGGCGCAGGTTCTCGTCCTGGAGCCTCTTGCGCTCGACGGCCTTCTCGACGGCGAGCAGGAGGTCGCCGTGCTTGAACGGCTTCTGGACGTAGTCCAGGGCGCCGATCTTCATGGCCGAGATGGCCGATTCGACCGAGCCGTAGGCCGTGATGATGATGACGGCGGCCAGGGGGTCGATCCTCTTGATCCGGCCCAGCACCTCGATCCCGTCCATGCCCGGCATGAGGAGGTCGAGCAGGATGACGTCGAACGACTGCGACGGGAATTTCTCCAGGGCCTCCTCGCCCGAGGCCGAGATCTCGACCTCGTATCCCTCCGATGTCAGGAGCTGGGCCAGGACGTCGTGGATGACCGGCTCGTCGTCGATGACGTGGATGATGCCTTTGCTGCTCATGGGTCAGGTCCTCGGGGCCGGGGCGGCCGGCTTGCGCGGGGCGTCCCGGCCGGCCGGCAGGATGATGGTGAAGGCCGAGCCCCGGCCGAGCTCGCTCGCGACCTCGATGCGCCCGTCGTGCTCCTTGACGATGGCGTAGCTGATGGACAGGCCGAGGCCCGTCCCCTTGCCGACCTCCTTGGTCGTGAAGAAGGGGTCGAAGATGCGCGCCAGGTTATCCGGCCGGATGCCCGTGCCCGTGTCGGAGATGCGGACGACCGCGGCCTCGTCCCGGCTCTCCAGCCGGATGCCGAGCTCGCCGCCGCCCGGCATGGCGTCCAGGGCGTTGAGGATGAGGTTGATGAAGACCTGCTGGAGCCTCTCGCCCTGGGCGTA
>CAZFBC010000103.1:0-3064 GCA_964517245.1 uncultured Eubacteriales bacterium
CAGCGGGGCGACGACTGCCGGCTCGACCGGGGCTCGCCCTACTGCTACAAGGCCGCCAAGGAGGCCCACGCCCTGCTCGACCCGGCCTGGCTCGGCGGGCCGGCCGCGGCGGCGCGGCGGACGACCCTGCGCTGGCTCGTCCTCCTGAGGAACGACGAGACCTCGCCGGCCGTCGTCGAGCTGGGCCGGGACGAGGCCCTGCGGACCCTCGAGGCGGGCGAGGCGGCCGGGGCCAGGCAGGCCCTGACCGCGGGCAAGACCCAGCCCTTCTTCAATCCCCACCTCCTCGGGGCCTCGGCCGGGAAGCTCGAGGCCCAGAGGGAGTTCTTCGGCCGCCTGCTCGGCTCCGTCCGCTGCGTCCTCTTCAACAGCGGCGTCGCGGGGGCGGACAAGCTCCGGGAGCTGGTCTCGACCGGCCGCTGAGCGCGCCCGTCCGCGGCTAGCCGTCCGGGGGGAGGCTTCGCGCCGCAAAATCATCCTCCCAATCACCAGCCGGGGGGATTCCCCCGCTCACGGGGGGGCCGGATAATGCGATACGGCGGAAAAGCCCTGCGGGAACCGTCTTGAACAGGCCTCGATAATGCTATATAAAGAGGACAAACACGGTAGACAGAGGGACAATCCATGAATCGCCTTCCCCGCAACCGCACCGCCGCACGCGGCTTCAGCCTGATCGAGGTCCTGGTCGTCGTGGGCATCATCGGGATGTTCATGATCCTGGCCTATCCGAGCGTCCTCAACACCATGGCCGTCCGGAACCTGGACAACAAGGCCCGGGAGATCCAGACCTTCATCCAACAGACCAAGCTCCAGGCCGTCAGCAACAGGATCCCCCACCGGATCCGATTCTCCCAGGACGGCGGGGCCTACTGGACCTACGAAATGGAGCGGCTCCAGGCCGACGGGACCTGGATCACGGTGCCCGGGGCGCCGCGCAAGACCATCCCCGCCGAGTACAACGTCACCCTGAACCTGCCCCCCCTGGGCAGCGACTACGTCATCGTCTTCGCGGCCTACGGCAGCATCGGCAACTTCTCCACCACCCTGAACTCCATCGTCCTCCAGAGCCATAAGCTCGACCGGACGGGCACGATGGACGAACGGGTCATCACCTTCTTCCTGGGCGGATCGATCCAGTTCGCCAAGAGAGAGAGCGCCTGAGATGAACAAGAAACGAACGGCCCCCGGCTTCAGCCTGATCGAGGTCCTCGTCGGCCTCTTCCTCGTCGCCGTCGCCGTCCTCGGCCTGGCCCAGCTGTTCATGGTCTCGGTCACCAACAACCTGCGGGCGGACCGGATCGCCAACGCGACCTACCTCGCCCAGCAGCAGATCGACTGGCTGCGCGGCTTCACCTACGACGAGCTGAACGCCTACGGGGCCCTGCCGCTCGCGGCGCGCGACGAGGTCCTCGACCTCAACGTCGACGGGCGCAACGACTACCGGCGGATCACGGACTTCACGGCCCTGGGCAACCTGTTCCAGGTCCGGGTCCTGGTCTACTCCGCCGAGATGCTCAACGTGGCCGACCCGCAGGAGCTCGTCGACGACATGGACATCCGCCGCGTCCGGGCCCTGGTCACCACGATCATCAGCCGCTGAAGGAGCGAAACCGTGAGAACCGAAGCGCAGCGATCCTCGAAACGGGCCGGGGGATTCACGATGATCGAGCTCCTGGTCGGCAGCGCCGTCATGCTGGTCGCCGTCCTGGGGGCCCTGTTCGTCTACTCCCGGAGCAACAAGGTCTCGGTCGAGCAGCAGATGGTCTCCGAGGTCCAGAACGACGTCCGGTCCTCGATGTTCTTCCTCACCCGGGACCTGCGCATGGCCGGGGCGGGCCTGCCCCAGGAGTTCGCGGGCTTCTTCGTCGAGGGCTGGGACAACGAGGACCAGGGCGGAGACGTCGCGCCCGACCGGGTCCGGTTCATGGGCAACCTCGAGGACCCGCTCAACGTGACCATCCAGAGCTACAGCGGGTCCGCGGCCGTGCTCTTCGCCGAGGACTACAGCCTGGAGCAATACCCCTATCCGCAGGAGTTCTACGAGCAGAAGACGGTGCTGGTCATGCCGAACCCGGAGTCGGGCTGCCTCGCGGCCGAGGTGCGCGTCATCACCGACGTCAACTCCAGCTCGACCGGGACCAACGAGGTCATCAACTTCTCGCCCGGCCTGGCCCCCGGCGTCGACCCGCCGGGCGGCCTGTCGGGCACCTGTCCGAGCTCGAGCGACTACATCGGCGGCCAGGTCAGCTTCATCGACGTCAAGGAGTACTGGCTCGACGTCACCGGGGCCAGGGCCGGCCTGACGCCCGGCGTCAACGGCTACATCGGCGACGGCGTCGGCGGCGTCCTCTACGTCACCCACAACGGCGTCCACCTCCCCCTGGCCGGGAACATCGAGAACTTCCAGATCGAGTACAACGGCGACATGAACAACGACCTCCTGCTCGACGGCTGGACGCCCTTCGTGGCGACCTGGGGCCCGAACGAGATCTCCCGGATCCAGCAGGTCCGGATCTGGATCCTGGGCCGGACGGCCCGGGCCTTCACCTCGGTCGGGGCCAACGCCCCCGACGCGGTCCACATCTACCGCCGGCCGGGCGTGTCCAACAGCCCGGCCTCGCTCGACGAGGACCGCCACCGGAGGTTCCTCATGGATTCGACCTCCAACATCCGGAACATGAGCCTCAACCTCTACAACATCAACCAGCGCTGAGGAGAACGACATGAGCGCCTCGCCGAACAGCACCTCGCGGGAACGGGGCTCCGGCCTCATCGTGGTCATCATGATCGTCGCCTTCATGCTGGCCGTCGGCATGCTCCTGCTCACCATCACGGGCGCGAGCCCCAAGGCCTCCGACAGCCTCCGCCTCCAGAACATGGCCTTCGACGCCGCCGAGGCCGGCTTCGACTCGTCCTGGGCGGTCATCAACGAGGCCTTCCTCAGCCACGCCTGGGAGTCCTTCGCCGGCCAGTACCGGACGACGTTCGAAGGGGCCGACGGCCTCGACGACCCGAACAGCACGATCTACTTCCGCAAGCTGACCGACGCGCAGATCGTCGCCGA
>CAZFBC010000103.1:3164-8778 GCA_964517245.1 uncultured Eubacteriales bacterium
ACCCGAACAGCACGATCTACTTCCGCAAGCTGACCGACGCGCAGATCGTCGCCGATATCGAGGCCGACCCGACGGGGGCTCTCTTCGTCTCCCAGTCCCTGGCCACCGACCCCCGGTGCGTCTATACGGTCTTCCTCGTCCCCGACGAGGCGCCGAACACCGTGCCGGTCGACGACCGCGACTGCATCATGGTCTGCATCGGCCGGGGACCTCGCAATACCTACAAACGGCTCGAGATCGTCCTCGAGGTCGGATCCTGAGGATCTTGGAAAGGGGAACCGCCATGAAATCGAAAGGCTTGAATCGCCAAGGAAGCCTTTACCGCGCCGCGCTCCTCTGCGTCCTGGCCGCCGCGGCCGTCCTGCCGTGGCTCTGGTCGCAGACGGGGGTCGTGCCCTGCGTCGAGTACATCCAGCCGTTCGTCGAGAACTTCGACACGGACGCCTACAAGGACGCCGCCCGCTCGGCCGTCTCCGACTGGCCGGACGGCCCGTTCGCGCTGCCCCGCCTGGGCGCCGACTTCGCCATGACCACCCCCGCCGGCATGGGCGCCGCCTTCTACGTCCACGCGGCCGGCGACTTCACGGGCGACGGCTACCCGGACCTCATCGGCCTCGACATCTCCGGCCAGATGGCCTCGCCCCAGACCAATCCCCTCTCGGAGCTCGTCTTGGTGAGGAACCAGGCCGCGGTCGACCCCGCCAATCCCTTCGTCGTCGACCCCCTCCAAGACTTCGAGCATTTCGCCGACGAGACGGGCCCGGCCAGCATCACCGCGGGGGACTACAACGGCGACGGCCTGCTCGACGTCTTCTTCATGCGGAACTCCGTGGACGAGTTCGGCTACACGAACTTCCTGGCCGTCATGTACATCAACGACGGCACGGCGGCCGACCCCGACTTCAAGGTCCACGAGGCCACCCCGAACCTGAACTTCACGGCCCGCTTCCAGGCGGCCGGCATCTACATCAACGGCACGGGCAACCACCTCCACACCGTCGACATCGACCGGGACGGCGACCCCGACATCCTGGCCGTCAGCCAGGACCGGATCTTCCTCGTCCGCAACCCGGGCTCGGCCGACTTCGCCCTCGAAAACTTCGCCGTCGGCGAGATGGCCTACGACGTCCGGACGGGCTTCGCCGGGGCCCACGGCGGCACGAGCGTCACCGCCGCCGACTTCGACAACGACGGCGACCAGGACATCGTCTGCGCCACGGTCGACGACGTCCTCTATCTCGCCTACTACGAGAACGACGGCACGGGCTTCTACACGCGGGTCGAGCTGGCCATCCCCGACCCGACCTGCACGGGCGCGGTCGCGGCGCTGGGCGCCGACTACACCAACGACGGCTGGCCCGACATCTTCGTGGTCACGGGGACGCGCGTCTGGCTCATGCGCAACACGCGGCTCGTGGACGTCGTCATCGTGAACCCGATCGGCGAGGAGGAGATCAGCACCGAGCTGAGCTGGCTGTTCGTCTGCCTCAACGGCTGCCTGCCCATCGTCGCGCCGGGCGACGGGCTCGATGCGGGCGCCGCCGTCGACTACGACCGGGACGGCGACATCGACGTCACCGCGGTCGACGTCAATCCGGCCGGCGACTATTTCCTCTTCACCAACGAGCTGGCCCCGGTCTACGAGCTCACCGGCCAGGGCCAGTCGACCAACATCGCCGCCGGGGTCGTCAATCCCCTCCTCCACGCCGTGACCAAGGTCCGCTTCCGCAGCCTCAACATGAGCGTCCTGGGGTCGCAGAACGCCGGCCTCAAGGTGGAGATCTTCTTCTCGAACAACGGCGGGGCTTCCTGGGAGTTCGACCGCAGCTACGTCGGGTCCGAGATCTCCAACAAGCTGGCCACGCCCTTCCACACCTTCAACACTTTCGGCTCCGACCTGAGATGGAAGATCGTCCTGACGGCCATCGAGGACGACATGGTCGACTACGACGGCGCCTCCTACGAGTCGCCCTGCATCGGCCTCCTCGACCTCGAATACGCCTACACCGACCGGGCCGAGTACTCCCGGGCTTCGGCCGCGGCGACCATCGTCACGAGCGGAGGGCTGCAGAAGGAGATCCTCATCAGCGTCTCTTTCATCTTCCCGGACTGGGCCGGCCAGCTGCGGGCCTACGACGTCACCAACGTCACCTACAGCACGGACCCCTACTCGTCCCTGGCCACCCTGACCGACTCGGACCTCGAGGCCGACATCGGCCGCAACCTGTATCTCGGCACGGAGCTGTTCTGGGACGCCGGCGTCCTCCTCCGCGACCGCACCGCCGCCAGCCGGACCGTCTACGCGGCCTACCGCGCGGGCGGCACGCTCGGCAATCCCCTGACGCGGATCGACTTCACCGCGGCCAACGCCGCCACCCTGACCCCCTTCCTGCAGGACTACCAGGCCGACAACGACGGCCTGATCGACTTCATCCGTGGCGAGGGCCGCCTCTGGAAGCTCGGGGACATCAACCATTCGACGCCGATCGTCGTCGGCCCGCCGATCCGGAGCGCCGAGCGCGCCGCCGTCATGGGCTCCGGCTACGCCGATTTCGCCCAGGCCTACGCGGATCGCCCCAAGGTCATCTACGTCGGGGCCAACGACGGCATGCTCCACTGCTTCGACGTCGTGACGGGCCAGGAGCTCTGGGGCTTCATCCCCTACAACCTCCTGCCCAAGCTGAGGAACATGTGGGCGGTGGACAGCACCAACGGCACGCGCTACTTCAAGCACGATGTCTACGTCGACGGCTCTCCGAACGTGGCCGACGTCCAGATCAACGGGCAGTGGCGGACGGTCCTCATCACCGGCCAGGGCCCGGGCGCCGGCAGCACCATGGCCGGGGCCCTCAACTACTACTGGGCCCTCGACGTCACCGACCCCACCGATCCGCAGCCCCTCTGGGAGATCACCCACAAGGACAACCAGAACCGCATCACCATGGGCGAGACCTGGTCGGTCCCGGAGATCGGCAAGGTCAACCACGCCGGGACGCCGCGCTGGGTGGCCTTCATGGGCTCCGGCTACGACAACGACACCGGGCCCTGGAGCGCCGACATCGCCGGCACGTACTTCTACATCGTCCGCGTCGACACGGGCGAGATCCTCAGGACGCAGGCCATCACCCAGATCGACACGAACAGGTTCACCGCGGCCAAACAGCCGTACAAGTACACCAACATCATGGCCGCCCTCGTGGGCTCGCCGACGGCCGTCGACACCAACTACGACGGCTTCGTGGACTGGGTCTATTACGGCGATCTCGACGGCCGGCTCTACCGGCTCGTTATGACCAGCCCCAACGTGACGAACTGGAGCCACACGGCCGTCTACACCGACTGGCTGAACTATCCCATCGTCACCAAGCCGGCCGTCTGGCTGGACCGGAACAGCACCACCGGGACCTCGGTCCCCCACGTCTATTTCGGCACGGGCGGCCACGAGAAGGGCCTGGGCACCTTCAACCCCAACGACGAGGCCTTCAACGACTTCCAGTTCTCCTTCGTCGCCCTCATCGACACCGGGACGAGCGCGGCCACCCTCGAGTGGTACATGGGCAACCCGACCCTGCTCAACAGGAGCGCGACGCTCCAGATCGGGGCCCTGCTGCCGGGCGACAAGGTCTGGGCCGACCCCGTCTACTCGGACAAGATCGTCTATTTCAGCACGTTGCGCGGGTCCATCGAGGCCGTCAATCCCTGCCAGGTCCTGGGCTTCTCCGGGCGCATCTACGCCCGCTACGTCGAAACGACCGGCATCTACCCGGCCGGCTCGACCGCCTTCACCTCGCCCTCGGGCACTCCGCCCGAGTATCTCGACATGGTCAGCAAGGCCCGCCGGGCGGTGACCCTGGGCGAGGCCATGCAGGGCGGGGCCTATTCCGACCTCAGGCGCAAGGTCTACATCCAGGAGTTCGACTCCCGGATCGAGGTCCTCGTCCAGTCCATCAGCGGCATGCTCAGGATCAAGTCCTGGCGCGAGGTCTACAGGGTCATCTGGTAGGGCCCGCGGGCCGGGCGACCCGGCCCGGCGACGTGAACGCCGGGCCGGACGCAGGCCCCCCGGTGGCGGCCGTCCGTCCGGGTTTTTCGCGGGTTCACCGGGGCCGTTTGACAGCCGGGAACGCAACGCGCATAATAGGGGGGGGAATTCACCATGAGAAGAGCCATCGTATTCCTGATCATGACGGCGTTCGCCGCTTCGCTTGGCGCCCAGAGCCTGGCCGACCTGGCCAGGCGCGAGAAGGCGCGCCGGGCAAGCCTCAAGGGCCCTCGGGCGACGGTCATCAGGAACGCCGACCTCCTGCGTGTCAAGAAGCTCCCGGCCGTCGAGATCGTGCCCGACTTCGAGCCCGGCGATTACGGACTGGCCGAAGAGCAGGACGCCGGGCAGGCGGGCGTCGATCCCGGAACGGCTCAGCCCATCCCGCCGTCCGACGCGGCCTCGTCACGGAAGATCACGCCCCGCGTCGGCGACCCCGGGCCATCGCTCACGGGCGACGAGGGAGAGCCCGCCGAACGATCTTTCGCCGGGCGCACCCTCGATGCCCAGCTCCGGGCGGCCAGGGACCTCGTCGACCTCCTGACGACCAAGATGAACGCCCTGCGCCAGCAGTTCGAGTATCAGGACGCCATGGTCCCGGGGTACGTCATCCAGCAGCAGCTCGACGAGACCAACCAGCGGCTGGTCAAGGCCCAGGCCCAGCAGGCCCGGATCGAGGCCCAGATCGCCAAGCTGCCCGCCGCGAAGAAGAGCGCGGACGCCGGCGAGCGCTAGCCCCGGCTCTCCTCCGGGCCGACGATGGCCCGGCGGATCGTGTCCATCAGCCCGGTCATCGTATCGGCCGCATATCCCGTCACGGGCACGGGGTCGTGGAACACGACCTCGACCCTCCCCTTCCGCACACGCTTCCTCCCCTTCGGCATGAGCGCGAACGTCCCGCGGACGGTCACGGGCACAATGGGCGCCCCGGCGGCCAGGGCCAGGAAGAAGCCGCCGCGCCTGAACGGCCCTGTCCGGCCGTCGAGGCTGCGGGTCCCCTCGGGGAAGATCAGGAAGGAATAGCCCCGGTCGCGCATGAGCCCGGCGGCCCGGGCGATGCTCTTCTTCCCTCCCTCGGCGCCCCGGCGGTCGACCGGCACGAACCCGACGTGCCGCATGGCCAGCCCGACGACCGGGATCCGCAGGACCGATTCCTTGAGGATGACCCGGGCCGCGCCGGGGATGAGCGTCATGATCAGGGGGCCGTCGAGGAAGCTGGCGTGGTTGGACATGTAGACGGCTGGTGTTTTCGGATCGAGCCTCTCCAGCCCGGACGCCTCGACCTCGATCCCCAACACGCGCCGGCCCACCCGCATGGCCCACTGCCCGACGGCGATGAGCGGCTCCCTCCACCCGGCGAGCAGGCAGAAGAGGATGAACGGCGTGACGAGGACGACGAGGACGGCCAGGAAGAGGACGAAGACCGCGGTGCGCATGGAGGGCGGGGGGATTATAGCACAAAAGAGACAACATCCCTCGCCGCCTCGATAGCGGGTCCCGGGGATGGGAGATGAACTAAAAAAAAGAGGGGCGGCCGGAGCCGCCCCTCGAACGGGTGCTCGTGATTCAGCT
>CAZFBC010000104.1:0-5232 GCA_964517245.1 uncultured Eubacteriales bacterium
GATGACGCTGAACAGCGATTCGCTCACGAACGTCGTCCCGTCCATGAACCAGATGAAGTTCATCCCCTGGAACGGACCCGTGCCATAGTTACGCCAGAGAATATCGGTCTTGCCGTCCCCGTTGAAATCGGCCGTGCCGGCGATCTCCCAGCTCAGGTCGGCGATGACCGAGACCACGGCCTCCGTGCCGAGGGCGAGCGAGGCCAGATCGACCTCGCCCACGCCGGCAACCGAGATCACGCCGTCCCTGCTGCTCGGCAGCGCCCGATTCCCCGCCTTGCCCTTCCGGCTCATCTCCATCGGGCTCCGCAGGGCCGCCTTGCGCTTCAGGGCCGGCTTCTTCCCGCCCTTCAGGATGGTCTTGAACGCGCTCGCCGGAGGCAAAGTCCCCTGCCTGGGCATGTCCCAAGCCTGCGGCGCCACTGAGGCCGCGGCCGTAGGCGCCCCGAGGATCACGCTCTCCGAGGCGGCCTTCGGCGCCGGGGACTGCAGCGGGATCGGCGCCCCGGTCTCGGTCCAATTCATCAGCCAGGCCAGGACCATGCCCTGGTAGGCCCCCTCGGCCTGATACCGCCACAGGATGTCCTCCTGCCCGTCATTGTTGAAATCCACCTTCGCCGTCGTCCCCGTGACTTCGGTCGCCGCGTAGTCCTGTCCCGTCGCGTCCGCCGTGACGTTCGTATAGGTGATGCTCTCGGGAGCGAACGTGTAGCCCGCGAGGGTCGGCGTCACCGTCCCCGAGTAGCCTTCGGGCACGGTCCCCGCGTAGGCCCCGTCGGCCCCGGTCACCGTCCCTTCGGGAAGCCCGATCATCATGACCCCCGCCAGCCCCGTCTCTCCGAGACGGACCGTCCCGGAGATCGTGTACCCGATGGCGGCCATGTAGTCCTGACCCGCGAGCGATTCTGTGACGTTCATGTAGGACCGCTCCGTCGGGTTGAAGATGTAGTTGGCCAGGGCCGGCATCACCGATCCCGACCAGTCGGCCGGAACCACGGCCGCGTAGCCACCCGCGGCGTTGGTGACGGGCTCGCCCGGGAGCCCGGTCATCACGACCCCCGCCAGAGGCGCGAGCCCGGCCATGACGGTCCCCGAGATCGTGTACCCTTCGCCGACGTAGGCCCCGATCGTGATCGTGAGCTCTTGGGTCACGACCTGCTGGGGCCACGTCGAATCCGCCACCCGGGCGGTGAACGGGAACGTCCCGACCGCCGTGGGCGTTCCGGTGATCTCCCCTCTCGCGTTCATCGTCAGGCCGTCGGGAAGGGTCCCCGACTCGACCGACCAATGATAGAGCGTCCGGCCCCCGGATGCCGCGAGCGCCTGGGTGTAGCCGGCCGCGAGCATGCCGTCCGGGAGCGAAGCCGTCGTCACGGCCAGGGGCGGCCTCGGCGCCAACGCGGCGTCGATATTCGGGGTCGTCTCCCCCGCCGTCACGCCGACGGCGTCCGCGGAGGCGTGGTCCGCCTTGTCGTTGTAGTATTCGTCGGCGAAAACGAGCCGGTTCGCGGCGGTCGTGAACAGGAGCTTCACCTGGCAGGTCGGCAGGCGCCCGAGGCTGTAGTTCCCCTCGTCGTCCGTGACCGCGACGCTGTACGCGGCCGCTCTGGCCGCGTCCTGCGCTCCGACCGTCACGCCTCCGATGCCGGCGCCGAGACCGTCGGTCACGCGGCCCGTGATCGTCGCGGAGACGCCGGACAGATCCGCGTCCACGCCGGTCACGTCCTGCCCCACGTCCACGGCCAGGGCGTGGGCTGTCGTATAGTCAGACTTGTCGCTGTACCATTCAACCGCCAGAACGCCCGAGGTCGGCCGGAACCGGACCTTGTAGTCTCCGGCGGGGACGTTGGCGATCGAGTAGGCGCCGGCGGCATCCGTCGTCGCCCTGAGATAGAAATCGCTGTCCACGAGGAAGGCGTGAACTTCGATGCCGGCGATCGCGGCCCCTTCGCCCGTCACCGTCCCGGAGATCCTCCCCCCGGGGGCGAGCACGGCATCGATGCCGGAGGTCGTCTGTTCGGCCGTCACGTCGACGGGCGTGGAGCCCGTGATGAACAGCGCGTCCGCGTAATATTCCGACGCGTAGTTCCCTGAAGTCGCCGGCGCCGCGTTGAACTGGACGAGGAACGACCCGCCCGGCAGCCGTGCCACGAAGTAGTTGCCCGAGCCGTCCGTATATCCGGACGCCAGGGCGATCCCCGCCGGGTCGTAGATGACCACCTGGACGTTCACGACCGGATCGCCCGTCCCGTTCGTCACCCGCCCCGAGATCGCTCCCGGCGGGCCGAAGGCGGCATCGATCCCGGCCGTCACGGTCCCGGCCACCACCGGAACCGGGATGGAATCCGCGAAGGATCCCGCGTCGCCGTACCATTCCGTCGCCAGCGGCGCGGCGCCCGTGGGCCGGAAGCGCACGGCATAATTGCCCGTTCTCAGCCGGTTCAGGACATAGTTCCCATCGGCGTTCGTCAAATTATAGCTGGCCGTGACCGTGTCACCCGCGTAGGCATAGACCCAGGCGTTGAGGAAAGGATTCCCGGAGGCGTCCGTGACCCGTCCGACGATCGTGCCTCCCTGGGTCAGCCGGCCGTCGATGCCCGAAAGCGTCGTTCCGGGCGCGACCTGCAACACTTCGCCGCCGTTATAGACCTCTCCCAAGAAATTGGCGTCCGGCGTCCATTCTTCGGAGTCGCGATTCGCCGCCGCGAGGTTGAAGCGGACCGTGTAGGGCCCCGGCGTGTAGCCGATCTTGTAGTGGCCGGCGGCGTCGGTGTAGATGAGCGGCCGGCTGACGTTCCAGTCGAAGGGTTCTCCGTACAGCTCCACGGACACCCCCGGTATGGGCGCGCCGTCGTCGTCGAGGACCGTCCCCTCGACGTAGCCGAGCCCGAAATCATCGTTGAGGTCCAGCGAAAGCGAATAGACCGTCCCTTCGAGGCCGATATAGAGCTGGCCGATGGAGTACCAGCCCTCGATGACGTCGCAGATATAGGCCGTCTCGTCCGGGGAGCCGCTCAGGTTCAGGCTCAGCGCCCTCCCCGAGGGATCGCGGACGTAGAAATCGAAGTCCCTGTAGGACGTCGCGTCCGGATAGGAAGTCCCCCAAAGATGGACGCGCAGGTCCTTGCCGGCGCCGTCGGCCGGGACATAGACCTTGAACCAGTCCTCGTCGCGGAGGACCAGGTCGCTCGTCGTACCCAGCGGCAGCTCGGCCGCCGTTTCGTAGCTGTCGTTGTCTTCGAACGGGTCGTCGACGCCGCCGGCATAGGTCGCGACATAGTCCTGGCCCGTCATGTCGGCGGACACGTCCGCGTAGGAGTTATCCGCCGGCGAGAACGTGAATCCCGGGAGGGTGGGCGCAACCGTTCCGCCCCAGCCGGCCTGGACGGCCGCCGAGTAGCTCCCGGCCTCGTCCGTCCTCGGGTCGCCCGGAAGACCGGACATCAGGACGCCGGCCATGCCGACGCCGTCGAGACGGACCGTCCCCGAGATCAGGAAGCCCGCCGTGGCCGCGTAGTCCTGGCCCTCGCTGTCGGCGGAAACGTTGGCGTAGGTGACGGACGCCGGAGTGAAGGCGTAGCCGGAGAGCGCCGGCGTCACCGTCCCGTTCCAGCCGGAGGGGACGACCGCCGCGTACCCGCCGCCGCTGTTCGTCACGGGCTCGCCCGGGAGCCCGGACATCACGACCCCCGCGAGCGGGGTGCTGCCCGAAAGGACCGTGCCCGTGATCGCGTGCCCCTCCCCGAGGTAGGGCCCGACCGTGATCGACAGCTCGCGGATCGCCGTCTGTTGGGGCAAAGTCGAATCCGTCACCCGGACGACGAGAACATACGTCCCGGCCAGGGTCGGCATCCCGCCGATCTCGCCCCGGGGGGTCATCGTCATCCCCGGGGGCAGGCCGCCGGACTCGATCGTCCAGCGATACAGGGCCCGCCCGCTTGATGCTTCGAGCATCGCCGCGTACGGCGAGGCCAGCTCTCCGTCGTGGAGCGCCTCGGTCGCGACGGCCAGCGCCGGCCGCGCCGCGAGCACGGCGTCGATGCCGGACGTCTCCGAGCCCGCGGTCACCGTGACCGGGTCGGCGGAGGCGTGATCGGCCTTGTCGTTGAGATATTCGGAGGCATAGCCGAGATAGGCGGCGTCGGCGTTGAAATAGACCTTGGCCTGACAGGTCGGGAAGTGCTTGAGCGTGTAGTACCCGTCCCCGTCCGTGACCGCCGCCGCGATGGAAGAGACGACGGAAGCGTCTTGGGCGACGACCGTCACCCCGGCCAGGCCGGCCCCGAACCCGTTCGTCACGCGGCCCGTGACCGTGCCGCTCTCGTCCGAGAGCTCCGCGTCCACATCCGCGACGGTCCCCGCGCCGACCGCGACGACGTCGGCCTCGGCGTAGCTCGCCTTGTCGCTGTTCCACTCGACCGCCAAGGTCCCGTAGCCGGGCCGGAAACGGATTTTGTAGTTGCCTTCGGGGAGGCTCCTGATGGTGTAATTGCCGCCGGCGTCCGTCGTCGCCGAAAGGGAGAAGTCCCCGGCCGTGTCGAAGGCCTGCACGCCCACGGCGGCCAGCGGGTTGCCCCCGCCGTCCGTCACCGTGCCCGAGATCGTGCCCCCCTGCGCGAGCACGGCGTCGATCCCGGTCGTGTACTGGCCGGCGACGACGGCTACGGCGTCCGCGTCGTCCAGAGTGGCCTTGTCCGCGTAATATTCCGAGACCCAGCTGCCGGCCGTGGCCGTCGCGGCGTTGAACCTGATCTTGAAGGACCCGGTCGGCAACCTCCCGATGGTGTAGTCGCCGTTCGCGTCCGTCTGGGAATAAAGCAGGGACAGGCCATCCGGATCGTAGGCCGTCACCGTGACGCCCTGGACGGGACTGCCCCCGGCATCCGTCACGCGCCCCTGGATATATCCGGCCGGCGTCAGGACGAAATTGACGTTCGCGGTGGTCGCCCCGGCCGACACGGCCACGGGCACGGCGTCGCCGAACGAGGCCGCGCCGTCGTAGACGACGGTCGCCCAGCCGAAGCCGGACCTGGCCCGGACCGCGTAGTTCCCCGGCCTCAGGCGGTAGATCAGGTAGTCCCCGTTCGCTCCCGGCGTGATGGTGTAGGAGCCGGAGGCCAGATCCCCCGCGAAGGCGGAGATAGTCACGGACTGCGGGAGCGGATTCCCGAAGGCGTCGGTGACCCGCCCGCTGATCGACCCCCCGGGCGTCAGCTGGACGTCGATGCCCGC
>CAZFBC010000104.1:5332-8754 GCA_964517245.1 uncultured Eubacteriales bacterium
CCGTCGTCGTCCCTGACGGTGCCGGTGACATAGGCCAATCCGTAGTCGTCGTTGGCGTCGATCGTCACCGAATAGACGGTCCCCGGGAGCGCGATATACTCCTGGGCGATATAGTACCAGCCCTCGGCGATGTCGCAGATGTAGATCGTCTCGTCCTCGGAGCCGCTGATGGTCACGCTGAGGGCCCGGCCCGAAGCGTCCAGGACGCCGAAATCGATGTCCCTGTAGGACGTCGTGTCCGGGAAGGCCGTCCCCGTGAGGCGGACCCTCAGGTCCTTGCCCGCGTCCTCCGCCGGGACGTAGAACTTGAACCAGTCTTCGTCGAGGAGCACGAGGTCCGGGGTCGTCCCCATCGGGATGACGGCCGCCGTTTCGAGGCTGTCGTTGTCCTCGAACGGGTCGTCGATGCCGCCGGCGTAGGTCGAGGCGTAGTCCTGGCCCGTCGCGTCGGCGCCGAGCGCCGTGTAGCTCCGCTCGGCCGGGGCGAACGAGAACCCCGGCATGGCCGGCGTCACCGTGCCCGACCAGCCGGCGGGGACCGCCGCGGCGTAATGTCCGGAAGAGTCGGTCCGCGGATCGCCCGGAAGCCCCGACATCACCACGTTGGCCTGGCCGGAGCCTCCGAACATCACCGTGCCCGAGATCGAGTAGCCGGCGGCGGCCGCATAGTCCTGCCCCGAGACGCTCGAGGCCATGTTGGCGTAGGTCCTGGTCGCCGGATCGAAAGCGTAGCCGGCGAACACGGGCGTCACCGTCCCAGACCAGCCCGAAGGCACGACGGCCACATAGCCGCCGGCGCCGTCGGTGACGGGATCGCCCGGGAGCCCGGACATCAGGACCCCGGCGAGCGGCGTCCCGCCGGACGAGACGCTGCCCGAGATCGTGTAGCCTGCTCCCGTGTAGGCGCCGACCGTGAGGGACAGCTCCCGGGTCGCGGCCTGCTGGGGCACGCTGGAGTCCTTGACCCGCACGGTGAAGGCGAACGTCCCGGCCGCGGTCGGCCATCCCCGGATCTCGCCCCTGGCGTTCATCGACAGGCCGGGCGGGAGCGCGCCCGACTCCAGGCTTACGTGATAGAGCGGCCGCCCTCCGGAAACGGCCAGATCGGCGCTGTAATCCACGGCCAGCTGCCCGTCCGGCAGGGAGGCCGTATCGACGGCCAGGGCCGGCCGGGCGGCCAGGACGGCGTCGGTCGCGGAGGTCGTCTCCCCCGCCGTCACGCCCACCGCGTCGGCGGTCGCGTGATCGGCCCGGTCGTTGTAGTACTCCTGGGCCAGGCCGAGATAGGTGGCGTCCGTCAGGAACAGGACCTTGGCCTGTCCGGTCGGCAGGCTCCGGAGAGCGTAGTTCCCGTCGTCGTCGGTTAACGCCGATGTGTAGGCGAAGGAGAGGGCCGTGTCCTGGGCGATGACGTACAGATTCGCGACGCCCGTCCCGACCGCGTCCGTCACCCGGCCGGCGATCGTCCCGAATTCGGTCGAGAGCTCGGCGTCGAGATCGACGGCGCTCCCGGCGGCCACGTCGACGAGGTCGGCCCCGGTGAAATCGGCCTTGTCGTCGTTCCACTCCACGGCCCAGATCCCCGGCGCGGGCCGGAAACGGACCTTGTAGCCGCCGGCCGGCAGGTTCCGGATCGTGAAGTCTCCGAGCGAGTCCGTCGTCGCCCCGAGGGCGAAGGCGCCGGCCGGGTCGAAGGCGTGGACCGTGACGCTGATGAGGCCGGTCCCGGTCCCGTCGGTCACCCGGCCGGAGATCGTGCCCGCGGCCTCGAGCACGGCGTCGATCCCCGTCGTCGTCTGCCCGGCCGTGACTCCCACGAGCTCCGCCTCGGCGATGAAGCGCTTGTCGGGGTGATATTCCGAGACGAAGTTCCCGCCCCAGGCGGTCCCGGCGTTGAAGCCGACCTTGAAGGCGCCCGAGGGCAGCCGCCCGATATAATAGTCGCCCGTGGAGTTCGTCGTGCCCGACCACAGCGCGATCCCGGCCGGATCGTAGGCCGTCACCTGGACGCCCTCGATGGGAGCGCCGGCGCCGTCGGTCACCTGGCCGGAGATGCTCCCGGCCGCCGCGAGCGAGGCGTCGATGCCCGAGGTCGTCTGCCCGGCCGTGACCGGCACGGGGACGGCCTCGGCGAACGAGGAGCGGTCCGTGTACCATTCCGTGGCCAGAGGGGACCCTCCGGGAGCGCGGAAGCGCACCGCGTAGTTGCCCGTCCGCAGGCGATCCATGACGAAATTCCCGTTCGCGTCCGTGTAATCGTAGGCCTGCCGGGTCGTGTCCCCGGCGTAGGCGAAGACCACGGCATTGACGAGCGGACTGCCGGCCTCGTCGGTGACCCGCCCGGTGACCGTCCCGCCGGGCGTCAGCCGCGCGTCGATGCCGGCGACGGTCGCCCCGGCCGCGAGCGTCAGGACCTCGCCCCCGAGGTAGGTCTCGCCGATGCAGTTGGCGTCGGGCGTCCAGTCGAGGTCGTCGTGGTTATGATTGACGTTGATCTGGACGGTGTAGGGCCCCGGCGGGGCGGCGATCGTGTAGCGGCCCGCCGTGTCGGTGAAGACCCCGGACCGGCAGACGTTCCAATTGAAGGGCTCGCGGTAGAGCTCGATGCCCACCTCGGGGACGACGAAGCCGTCTTCGTCGCGGATGGTCCCCGTGACATAGCCGAGCCCGAAGTCGTCGTTGGTGTCCAAGGAGATCCCGTAGACCGTGCCGAAGATGGCGACGAAGGTGTTGGCGATGTAATACCAGCCCTCGGTGACGTCGCAGATGTAGGCCGTCTCGTCGTCGACGCCGCTGATGTTGTAGCTCAGGGCGGTCCCGGTCGAGTCCAGGACATAGATGTCCATGTCGCGGCGCGTGACCAGGTCGGGGTAGGACGTCCCCCAGACCCGCACCCTGAGGTCCTTGCCCGCTTCACTGGCCGGGACATAGACCTTGAACCAGTCCTCGTCGCTGAGCACCAGGTCGCGGGTCGTGCCCAACGGCAGGACGGCTGCCGTCGCGAAATCGTCGTTGTCCTCGAACGGGTCGTCGACGCCGCCGGGGTAAGTCGCGATGTAGTCCTGGCCCGTCATGTCGGCGGACACGTCCGCGTAGGTGCTGTCCGCCGGCGAGAACGCGAATCCCGGAAGAGCGGGCGTCACCATCCCGTCCCAGCCGGCCGGGACGGCCGCCGAGTAGTTCCCGGCCTCGTCCGTCCGCGGGTCGCCGGGCAGCCCGGACATCAGGACGCCGGCCAGGCCGGCGCTGTCGAGACGGACCGTCCCCGAGATCAGGAAGCCCTCTGTAGCCGTGTAGTCCTGTCCCGCGCTGTCGGCGGAGACATTGGCGTAGGTGACGGACGCCGGGGTGAAGGCGTACCCGGAAAGGGCGGGCGTCGCCGTCCCGTTCCAGCCGGAGGGGACGACCGCCGCGTACCCGCC
>CAZFBC010000105.1:0-8741 GCA_964517245.1 uncultured Eubacteriales bacterium
CTCGACCTCCGGCCCGTCCGAGGCATCCCTTACCCCAGCCGGATGAGCTACCCCGCGCGCGGCGGCAAGACGGCCGTCGCCGAGATCAGGAAGGTCGAATTCGATCCCGTCCTGTCGGAGGACCGGTTCAAGGTCCCGGGCTGAAACGCGATCGGGCCGGCCGGCTCGCCGGGATACAGGCCGCCGGCGCCGGAGGCGCACGTGGTCGGAAAGTACACTCTAGGGCTGGTACGTGCTCAAAGGGAAAGCGCTGAGATCAGGGGAGAATCGAATGACCCGCGTAGGACTCGAACCTACAACCCGCAGATTAAGAGTCTGCTGCTCTACCAATTGAGCTAGCGGGCCGAAAAATCCCCTCTAGTCTAGACGAGACGGGGCCCCTTGTCAAACGGCCCGAAAGGACATTTCCCGGGGCCTCGCGGCCGGTCCGGGCCCGGCCCTTCCCTACTCCTTGATGCCGGCCAGATCGAGCATGAAGGCGAGCTCCATGGCCGTCTGCTTCAGCCGCCGGAAGCGGCCGCTGACGCCGCCGTGCCCGCCCTCCATATTCGTCCAGAGCAGGAGCGGGTTCTTGTCGGTCTTCATGGCCCGGAGCTTGGCCACCCACTTGGCCGGCTCGAAGTACTGGACCTGGGAGTCCTGGAGGCCCGTCGTCACGAGCAGGGCCGGATAGGCCTTGGCCTCGACCTGGTCGTAGGGCGAATACGAAAGCATGTAGTCGTAGTAGTCCTTGATCCGGGGGTCGCCCCACTCGTCGAACTCGCCGGTCGTCAGCGGGATCGACGTGTCGAGCATGGTCGTGATGACGTCGACGAACGGCACCCCGGCGACGACGCCCTTGAACAGGTCCGGCCGCATGTTGACGACGGCGCCCATGAGCAGCCCGCCGGCGCTCCCGCCGTTGGCGAACAGCCGCCCCGGATCGGTGAACTTCTCGGCGACGAGGTACTCGGCGCAGTCGATGAAGTCGGTGAAGGTGTTCTTCTTCTTGAGCAGCTTGCCGTCCTCGTACCAGGCCCGGCCCATCTCCTGTCCGCCGCGGATGTGGGCGATGGCGTAGACGACGCCCCTGTCGAGCAGGCTCAGCCGGGCCGAGCTGAAGCCGGCGTCCGTGCTGGACCCGTACGACCCGTAGGCGTAGAGCAGGCAGGGGTTGGCCCCGTTCCTCTCCAGCCCCTTCCTGTAGACGAGCGAAATGGGGACCTTGACCCCGTCGCGGGCCGTGGCGTAGTGCCGCTCGGCGTGGTAGTTCGCGGCGTCGAAGCCGCCCAGGACCTCCTCCTGCTTGAGGAGCTTCTTCTCCCTCGTCGCCATGTTGTAGTCGAAGGTGGACTGCGGCGTCGTCAGCGACGTGTAGCCGAAGCGGAGCCACTCGGTGTCGAACTCGGGGTTCATCGCGATCCGGGCGGCGTAGGTCTCCTCGCCGAAGTCGAGGTCGTGCTCGGGCGCCTTCTTGTCCCAGGGCATGATCCGCATCCGGACGAGCCCGTTCCTGCGCTCCTGGAGGACCAGGGCGCCCTTGAAGATGGCGAAATTCTCGAGCAGGACGTCGTCGCGGTGCGGGACGAGCTCGACCCAGTCGGCCTTGCCCGTCCGGTCCAGGGCCGCCGTCATCAGCCGGAAATTGCGGGCGCCGAGGTTGGTCCGGATATAGAACTTGTCCCGGTAATGCTCGACGTCGTACTCGAGGTCGCGCTCCCGGGGCTGGAAGACCTTGAACCCGGCCAGCGGCTTGTCGGCCGGGATGAAGCGGTATTCGGTCGAAAGCGTGCTCGCCGAGACGATGAACAGGAACTTCTTGGACTTCGTGCCGAAGACGTCGCAGGCGAAGGTCTCGTCGGTCTCCTCGTGGACGAGAGCGTCGTCCGCGACCGGCGTCCCCAGGACGTGCCGGAAGATCTTGTGGGACCGGAGAGTCGTGTCGTCGATCCGGGTGTAGAAGACCGTCCTGTTGTCGGCCGCCCAGGCCGCGGCTCCGGTGGTCACGGGGATCTCGTCGGGCAGGGTCTCGCCCGTCGCCAGGTCCTTGATACGGATCGTGTACTTGCGCCGGCTGACCGTGTCGACGCCGTAGGAGAGGAGCATGTTATTGGGGCTTACCTCGAGCCCGTTGACCGAGTAATAGCCGTGCCCCTCGGCCATGGCGTTGACGTCGAGGAGGACCTCCTCGGCGCCCTCCAGGCTGCCCTTCTTGCGGCAGTAGACGGGGTAGTCCTTCCCCTCCTCGAACCTCGTGTAGTAATGGTAGCCCTCGGAGCGGTAGGGCACCGAGAGGTCGGTCTGCTTGATCCGGCCGACGATCTCGGCGTAGAGCTTCTCCTGGAGGGCCTCCGTGGGCTTCAGCACGGCCGTCGTGTAGGCGTTCTCGGCCTCGAGGTACCGGACGACCTCGGGGTTGTCGCGCTCGTTGAGCCAGTAGTAGTTGTCGACGCGCGTGTGGCCGTGGAGCGTCAGCTCTTTGGGGACGATCCTGGCCACGGGCGGCTTGAGGCCGTCCGCGACGTCGGCGGCCGGCTTGCAGGCCGCGGCGGCAAAGGCCGCGAGGAGCGCGGCGACGAGGAGGCTTTTCGCTTTGAACGTCTTCGTCATGGGGATGCCCTCCGTACGGGATTCGGGGATCTGAAGCGCCAAACCTATCATCGCCCGGCGTCCGTGTCAATGCCCGGCCCGGCCCGAACAGCCCCTTCCGCGCCGGGCCCGGGATGGGTTACAATCGTCCCGAAAGCCATGAGCCCCGACGACCCCGTGGAGCTGCCCGTCGACGGCGTCCTCGACCTTCACGCCTTCAGCCCGAAGGACGTCAAGGACCTCGTCCCGGAGTACATCGGGGAGTGCCTGCGCCGCGGCATCACCGAGCTACGGATCATCCACGGCAAGGGCACGGGGACGCTGAAGGCGGTCGTCCTGTCCCTGCTCGCGAAGGACCCGCGGGTGGCGGCGTACGGAGACGCGGGAACGGGCGGCGGCGGCTGGGGCGCAACGGCGGTGCGCCTCAAGGCGCCCTGACGCCGGCGCCGGACCCGGTCCCCGGCCTCCGCCTACAGGGTGATGCCCACGCCGACGCCGAACTGGAACCCGCTGAAATCGGCCTCCACCTCGATCGGCGCGTCCTTGCCGGACGTGTACATGGCCTTGAAGTCGACGAACGCCTTCTTGCCCAGCTTGACGACGACCCCGGCCTGGCCGGCGTAGCCGATGGCGCTCCCGCTCACGTCGCCGAGGGGGGTCTCTTCCTTGTAGCCGATCGACGCGATCCCCGCCCCGATGTAGGGCACGGCCCGCGAGACCCCGAAACGGTAGCGCAGGCCGGCGTAGATGGGCGTCAGTCTCAGCTTCGTCTCCTCTTCGGTGAAGGTCATCTGCCCGGTCTTCGAGAAGACGTGGGCCCCGGCCCAGGCCCCCAGGCCGCCGGCGATCGCGACGTCGATCTCCCCGCCGAAGGCCAGGCCGCCCTTGTAGACGTCCTTGAAGTCGCTCGACGCGGGCTGGAAATACAGGGCCTTGGCTTCGACGGAAACCCTCTGTCCGTAGGCCAGGCCCGAGCAGACGAACACCACGAGCAGGAGCGCGGTCAGTGTCCTTTTCATCACGGGAACCTCCTTACTTGACGTCCAGGCCGATGGCCCGGCCTTCCCGGCCGTCCCGGTCGACCGGCACGAGCTCGTAGGCGCAGGTTTCGCGGCGGTCGACGTTCTTGTGGGTGTAGGCGCGGACCTCGGCGCCGACCGAGGCGAGCAGGGTCCGGGCGTCCTTGCGGACGATGTAGATGCGGTAGCCGACCGTTTCCGCGCCGCCGGCGCCGTCGCCCCACGAGAGCGCGATGGACGTCCCCGCGGCGTTCCGTTCGCCCCGGAACGAGGGGCCCGTCGGCTCGCCGGCCAAAGACAGCGCCGGGGCGGGCGCCGTCCGCGCGGCCGGCGCGACGGTCCCCGCGACGGCGTTTTCGACGGAATAATCGGCCGGGTAGACGACCGAGGCCCGCTCCCCCTCGCGGCCGGAAGCGCTCACGGCGCAGACGCCGTAGGTGTACTCGCCGTCGGGGTCCGCGCCCCGGTGCCAGTAGGCGTTGACGCCCGCGGCGACCTCCCCGAGGAGCGCCCAGGCCGTGCCCTGGAGCCGGTAGACGCGGTACTTGGCGATGTCCAGGTCGTCCGACGCGTTGGCGGGATTGTCGCTCCAGGTCAGGACGTTGACGGTCTCGGCGAGGAAGAGAGACCGGTTCTCGGCCTGTTCCAGGTCGAGGTTCAAGGGCGGGTAGATGGTCCTGAGGAAGTTGGCCGTCAGGCTCAGGTTGGCGCTGACGACGACCTCCAGGGGGTTGTCCAGCTCGTGGCCCGGCTCGACGTTGCCCGTCCAGCCGCCGAACTGGAAATCCGCGGCGGGCAGGGCCGAGACGGTCACCGCCGTGCCGGACTCGTAGGTGTGGGCCCCCGGGGCGGGCGTCGTCGTCCCGCCGTCCACGCCGTCGACGGTCGCGGTGGCGATCGTGAGGGTGCTCATATCGCCGAAGGCGACCTGGTCCAGCCAGCCGCAGTCGGAGCCGGAGACCGTGTTCGAGTCCTTGGCGTAGAACCAGCGGAGGGTATGCGTCCCGGCATCCATCGCGTATTCCTTCCGCTGCCAATCGACCTCCCCGGAGATGCGGTCCTGAAGGACGCCGTCGATGGTGAAGCTCAGTTGATCGAAGCCCGCCTCCGAGGAGACCTTCCAGTAGAAGCTCACGCCGGTCTGGCCCGTGACCGTCGTCCCGACGAAGGCCTGCTGCCCGTCGAGAAGCTCGCTCGACCGGGCGGCGTCGCCGTCGTAGTGATAGACGGCCCCCTGCGGGAACCAGCCCCCGTCGCCGCCGGTCGCCCAGGGCAGCCCTTCCTGCTCCAGGGCCTGGCCGAGCGTCGCGGCGGTCCCGCTGAACTGCACGGCGTCGACCCAGGCCAGGTCGGAGCCCGCGTCGGTGTTCGTGTCCTTCGAGTAGGCCCAACGGACGACGTGAAGGCCGGTCCCGATCGCCCGGGTCGCCGGCCGCCAGTCGACCTCCCCGCTGATCCGCTCCTCATCCGCCCCGTCGACCGAGAAGCTCAGGTAATCGGCGGTCGGCTCGGAGGAGACCTTCCAGTAGAAGCTCAGGTCCCCGGGGCCGCGCAAGGAGGTCTGCATGTAGCCGAGCTCCCGGCTCCCGATCGGGTTCGACTCGGCCGCGTCGCCGCCCGCATGCGAAACGGACGTCTGGCCGTGCCACCCACCCTGGTGACCGCCCTTGACGAACGACAGGGCCGTGTTGTCGACCGCCTCGGCGAGGGACAGGACATAGTTGGCCGCCAGCGCGTGGTCGTAGTCGAGCGCCAGCGTGAGGGCCTGGTCGGCCGAGAAAGGCACGCCTTCGAGCGTCCAGTAGCCGAACTCGTGGCCCGTGAGCGTCAGCGGGGCGGTCAGGGTCACCGCCGTGAACGGAGCGAAACGCCTGGTGAAGGCCGTCGTGCCCGAGGACAGGCCGTCGAGGTCGGCCGGGCTGACCGTGACCGACGCCCCGGAGACCGGGGTCGACTGGACGGCGAGGTCGTAGGAGGCGACGTCGGCCATGGCCAGCGACGCGTAGGCGTTGATCCGGCCCCCCGTCAGAACCTTGCCCTGGAGGGAGGCCAGGGGATCGACGCCGCTGAGGATCCGGCTCTTGATGCCCTTCCAGTCGAGCGACGGGTGGAAGGACTGGATGAGGGCCGCCAGGCCCGCGACGTGGGGCGTGGCCATGGACGTGCCCGAGAAGAGCGCGTAGGAGTTGCCGATGACCGTGCTGTAGATGGAGCTGCCGGGAGCCGCGACGTCGACCGAGAGCAGGCCGATGTTGGAGAACGAGGAGAGGTTGTCGTTGTGGTCGGTCGCCGCCACCGCGACGATGTTGGGGCTGGTGTAGGAGGAGGGGTAAAAGCGCTCGCCGCCGTCGTTGTCGTTCGACTCGTTGCCCGCGGCGGCCAGGAAGAGCACCCCGGACGCGCCCGCGGCGTCGATGGCGTCCTTCATGGCCTGGTTGTAGCCGTAGCTGCCGTAGCTGTTGCTCAGGATCTTGACGCCCTTGGCGACGGCGTACTCGATGCACTCGATGGCGTCCGAGTCGTATCCGGAGCCGTGCGAGTCGAGGAACTTGAGGGCCATGATCCGGGCCGTCCAGCAGACGCCCGCGACGCCGACGCCGTTGTTGCCCACGCCCGCGATCGTCCCCGAGCAATGCGTCCCGTGGCCGTTGTCGTCCATGGGGTTCCCGGTCCCGGTGATGCTGTTGATGCCGTAGACGTCGTCGACGTAGCCGTTGTGGTCGTCGTCGATGCCGTTGCCGGCGGTCTCCCCCGGGTTCGTCCACATGTTGGCGGCCAGGTCGGAGTGGGTGTACTCCACGCCGGTGTCGACGACGCCGACCACGACGGCGGCGCTCCCCCGGCTGAGGTCCCAGGCCTCGGGCGCGTCGATGTCCGCGTCCGCGGTGCCGCCCGTCTGCCCGGTGTTGTGCAGGCCCCAGAGCTGGCTGAAGGACGGGTCGTTGGGGAAGGTCGCGCCCGTCGTCCGGATGTAGTCCGGCTCGGCGTAGGCGACGTTGGGGTCCCTCGCCAGCTCCTTGCGGACCTGCTCCATCGGTCCCGGGGTCTGGTAGAGGCGGACGTCGATCGAGGGGAAGTGCCGGAGCTCCTTCAGGCCGCGCGCGGCCGCGACGACGCCCGCGGCCCGCGCGGCGGGCAGCCCGCCGGGATCGTCCTTGAACTTGACGAGGAGCCTGTCGGGCGCGTACGCGGCCCGGACGGCGTCCTGCCCGGCTTGCGGGCCCCCGATGATCTGCCCGACGCCCCCCGATGAAAGACAAAGCACGAAAGCGAGCGACGCGACGGAGCCCGCGAAGACGATGGTCCCCTTTTTCATCGGTGATCCTCCTCTGTTTCCCTTCGATTCCGCGCTATTCCTATATAACCAAGGCGGAAAAGTGTCAAGGACCCGGCCGGTCCGCGGGCGAAGGTCCTCTCTCCGGCGCAGAAAAAAATTTAAAAAAATATGAAGGAATGCTCGCTCAAGCGGCCGTTTGTGTTAATCTGTCATCGGATCATGATCGAGAGTCCCCGCCGCGATCTTCCCGTCATTCTTCTCCACAACGCGGATCCGGGTTGGACCCCGGACGAGAGCCGCGAAGCGGCCGAGGACGTCGCCGCGCTCGGCGACGCCATGAAGACCCTCGGCCACCCCGTCGAGCTCCTGCCGGTCGGGGACGGGGACCTCTCCGGCCGCCTCGAGCCCTACTCCCCCCGCGACCACATCGTCTTCAACTGGTGCGAGGAGCTCCCCGGCGTCCCCCACAGCGAGGCGGAGGTGGCGGCGGTCCTGGAGAGGCTGGGCTTCGTCTTCACCGGCTCCCCCTCGCGCGTCCTGGCCCTGTCGCAGGACAAGCCGGAGATCAAGCGCCTCCTCGACGACCGCGCCATCCCCACGCCGCCCTGGACCGTCTTTGATTCGCGCGAGGCCTGCGCCGGCGGCTGGGACGTCTTCCCGGCCATCGTCAAGGCCGCCCACGAGCACTGCAGCATCGGCATCTCCCCCGACTCCGTGGTCACCTCGCCGGCCGAGCTCGAGGGCCGCGTCGCGTACATCCTGCGCGAGCACGGCCAGCCCGCGCTCGTCGAGGAGTTCATCGACGGCCGGGAGTTCCACGTCGCCGCGTGGGGCAACGGGACCGTCACGGTGCTGCCTCCGGCGGAGATGGACTACGGCGCGATGACCGACATCCGCGACCGGCTGTTCACCTACGAGGCCAAGTACGTTCCGGGATCGCGCCTCTACGAGACGATCGAGCTGCGCGTCCCCGCGGAGCTCGACGCCGGAGCCCGCGCGGAGCTGGAGAGGATCGTCCTGGCCACCTACCGGGCCGCCGGCTGCCGCGACTACGGCCGGATCGACCTCCGCTGCCGCGACGGCGCGTTCTATGTCATCGACGTCAACCCGAACCCGGACATCAACCCGCTGACCTCGCTGACCTACGCCGCGGCCGAGGTGGGCTTTTCTTACGGCCAGATGGGCAGCCACATCGTCAACCTGGCCGCCTCGAGACACCCGGTCTTCAGGGGCCGTCAGCGCCTGTAGCGGACGGCGATGCCGACGATGTGCCGGTCGTAGACGGGCCGCGGCCCGTACCAGAAGCTGAAATCGACCCGGTCCCGGAAGTAGCGGTCGGCGACGATGACCAGGGCGTCGGCGCCCATGCGGGCGGCCTTCTCCCGGAGCATCCCTTCGACGTAATAGCGGTCCATCCGGTAGGTCGGACGGATCCAGACCTCCCCCAGGCGGATGTGCTCGCCGCGCGGCGCCCGCCTCAGGAGCTCGACCCGGGCCGGGTGGGTCGGCGCGAAGCGGGGCGTGTCGGGATAGAGCCTGTATCCGTAAGGATGATAGCACGAGACGGCGGCCGTCAACAGCGCCGCCGCAAGCACCATCAGGTGTTTGGCTTTCATCGCTTTCCTCCTGGATGTCCTTTCGATCTTTTCTTCCGCCAATGGAATTGCAAGGTCCGTGCCAAGGGGCCGGACGGCCCGCCGGATATGGTCATAGTTATTGATATCAATATTTTAGACATTCAACCGAGAGCCTCGCGGCCTTCGTCCGTGGGGGGGCTTTCCATAAAACGGAGAGGGGCCTGTCCACTCCCGAGGACAGCCGAATTTTATCGGGCGGCCGCCGCCGCGAGCGCGGCCACGCGTCCGAAGCCCTTGGAC
>CAZFBC010000106.1:0-5766 GCA_964517245.1 uncultured Eubacteriales bacterium
CGGACAAGCAACCATTTCGCCGCGGACAGGCGTATATTATTGAGACAGGACCGCCAGATTGTCCCAGGAGGTCACCTCATGAAGAAAGCCGTCGCCGCCGCCGCTGTCTTCACGCTCGCGCTCGTCCTCCCGGCCTGCGCCAAGAAGGACAGGGCGCCCGTGTCCGCCGCCTATCCCGTCAAGATCGAGACTGTCGACGGGGTCCGGACCGTCCTCAATCCGACCTACCCCAAGGAGGGTGTCGTTCGCTATGCCCTCGAGGAGGAGCTGGTGGTCGGCGGAGAGGGGGGCGGGGCCGAGTCCGTTCTCAATCGCCCCCAGTTCCTCGACGTCGACACCGAGGGCAACGTCTACGTCCTGGATTGGGGCGACGTCGACTTCAAGGTCTTCGGCCCCGACGGCCGGCTTCTCCGGAAGTTCGGCAAGAAGGGCCAGGGCCCGGGGGAGTTCGACATCCCGGCCAGGTTCGACCTGACCGTCGACGGCCGGATCGTCCTGCTCTCGGGGCGGCAGAACCAGCTCGTCATCCTCGACGGGGAGGGAAAGTACCTCTCGAGCTTCCGGGTCGAGGGCTACTGCGACGACGTGGCCGTCGACGGGCGCGGGCGCGTCTACTACACCCAGATGCTGTCGCCCGAGCCCGGCGGCGGCGAGGAGTACCAGCTGATCCGGAACCGCAAGGCCCTGTTCCGGTCCGACGAGCTCGGCCGGGAGAGGACGAAGCTCGGCGAGTACCCGGACGCGACCATGATGAGGAAGGTCATGAAGGCCGGCGAGGGCATGTCCAGCCAGAGCCTGACCTCGCGCGAGGCCTACAGGACCTCCTGGCTCGTCGGCCCCGGCGACCGGGTCTACGTCGGTTACAACAAGGACTACCGGCTCGACGTCTACGACGCCGACTGGAAGCTCCTGTTCCGGTTCGGCCGGGAGTCCACGCCCCTGCCTCATCCCGAGTACCAGCCCGACGGCCCCCATCCGGAGTTCTATCCGGCCTTCTCCGACTGGCGGAAGTTCTTCGACGGCGAGGGCAACCTGTGGCTGGAGCAGTACGTCGGGGAGGGGATCGAGGAACACGTCTTCGACGTCTTTACGCCCGAGGGGATCTACCTGAAGCAGGTCCGCGTGCCGCAGACGCTCTTCCTCGTCCGGGGCGACCGGGCCTACAGCATCGTCCGCACCGAGGACGAGTTCCTGGTCGTCAAGCGCTTCTTGATGGTTCCCGCCCCGGAGGGCGGGAGATGAGGTCGATGATCCGTACCCTCTCTCGTTTTTTCGCGGCGGTCCTGATGGCCGTGCCGACACTGACTGCCCAGGACCTCGCGCAGGGACGGATCGTCGACCGGGTCCCTTGCCTTTCCGCGCCGGAATGGAGCTACGCCCTCTACCTGCCTTCGGACTACCGTTCAGGGAAGACTTGGCCGGTCCTGTTCCTGTTCGATCCGGGGGCGCGCGGAGCGACCGCGGTCGAGGCGTTCCGGCCGGCGGCGGAGGAATACGGCTGGATCCTGGTCGGGTCGAACGATTCCCGGAACGGCCCGCTCGACGCCAGCTTGCGGGCGGCCCGGGCCATCCACGCCGACGCCCTGGCCAGGTTCCCGGTGGACGCCCGGCGCGTCTACGCGGCCGGATTCTCGGGCGGCGCCCGCGTCGCCTCCCTCTTCCCCCGGGCCGTCGGCCGGGAGATCGCCGGGATCATCGGCTGTGGGGCCGGCCTGGCGACGGGCGTGGCGCCGGCCGACCTCGGGGCGGCCGCCTATGTCGGGCTGACCGGGCTGGCCGATTTCAACTACGCCGAGATGAAGGCCCTCGACCTGGCCATGGACGCCGCTGGCCCGCTCCACCGCTTCCTGTTCTTCGAGGGCCGGCACGAGTGGCCCGGTGAGGCCGTCTGCTCGCGGGCAGCGGCGTGGCTCGAGATCGAGGCCATGAAGGGCGGCCGGCGGCCCAAGGACGAAGCCCTCGCCCGTGCCGTCGTCGGCCGCGAGCTCGACGAAGCCGCCGCCTTCGAGTCGGCCGGCCGGGTGTTCTGGGCCGCGGACCGGCTCGAGGCCGCCCGGCGCCTGGCGGAGGGCGTGTGCGACCTGCCCGACCCCGTCGCCCGGATCGAGGCCCTCAAGGACCGCCCGGAGTACGCCCGGTTCCTGGCCGCCGAGAAGAAGCGCGACCGGCGGTCGGCCGGATTTCGGGGCGAGTTCGGCCGCGCGTTTGGGGCCATAGAGGGCGACGAAGCGGGCGGCGGGGCGGCCGTCGGCCTCGTGCTCCGGGAAACGGGCGTCGGGCCCCTCAAGAAAGAAGCGAGGGGCGCCAAGACCGTCGAGGACCGCGGCCTGGCTTCGAGGCTCCTGTTCGACATGAGCTTCGCCGCCCAGGCCCGGGCCGGGGACCTCTACCGCGCGGGCGACCTCGTCCGGGCCGGGGCCTACCTCGACGTGGCCATCGCCGCCTGCGAGGAGGGCCTGGCCCGCGAGCCCGGCCTCTATTTCGACCGGGCCTGTGTCGCCGCGCGGCTCGGGGACAGGTCGAGGGCGCTGGGCGCCCTGGAAACGGCAATCGCCAAGGGCTTCGACGATCTCGCGGCCCTCGAGACGGACCTGGACCTCGCCCCGGTCAGGGACACGGACCGCTTCCGCGAACTCGTCGCCCTGGTCAAGAAGAAGGGGTCAAACCTTAATTTTTTTAATTTTCCGATATAACGACCTTCCGCGAAAATTAAAAAAATTAAGGTTTGACCCCTTCTTGAAGAACCAGCAGCCAGCCCCGGCCGGGCTCGACGCGGACCGGGTCGCCCGGCCTGAGCTCCGCCGCGTCCTGGAACTTGTCGATGGCCGGGGCGACGAGGACCGCCCGCTTGGGGTCGAGGCCGAGCGCCTTCCAATCGATCGCCAGGCGGACGTCGACCGGCTTTTCGGCCCAGCTGGCCAGGGCGATCATCACGCCTCCCTCGCCCGAGGCGCCCTTTCCGGAGGCTCCCGTCGACCGCCTGACGAAGGCCGTCGCCAGCACGTCCGCGTTCCCCGTCCGGACCGGTCCGCCCTCGACCCACCAGCCGATCATCTCGCTCTCCGCGATGCCGAACTCGTCCCAGACCTTCCACAGCGGCCGCGGGTCGCCGGCCCAGGGCAGGCGCGCGGTCATGCCGAAGACCAGGCCGCGCCACGGGTTGCCGCCCTTCTCGAGCATCTCGCCCATGAGGCCGAAGGGGATGCCCGAGAGCTCGACCAGCCAGTAGTCCGGGCCGCTGCCGTCGTAGTCGAAGTACTCGCCGAACCAGAGGCGGTCGAGGAAGGGGAAGTGCTCGAGGTAGAGGTTGGCGCTCGAGGCGAATCCGTCGCGGACGTTGTACTGGTTGGCGCTGTGGAGGTCGATGAGCGCGCCCGGGCGGTTGCGGTCGAGGACCTTGCGCACGCGCTTCATGGTCGTCCGGTCGAAGGCGACGTCGTCGAGGTAGAGCCCGTCGATCCCGACGCGGCGCGCGATCCAGTCGAGGCCCTCGATGTAGTAGTTGTGCCAGCGCGACATGCCGCTGTTGATGACCGCGGCGTCCTTGAGATCGGGCACGAACCAGGCCGCGATGTAGTCGCCCCCGAGGTGCTCCTGGAGCCAGGAGTAGCCGCCGCCCGGCCCCGGCGAGAAGATCTCGTGCCCCAGGCTGCGCATGGCGAAGAGCTCCGGCGCGCGGTTGGAGAGCTCGCGGACGGTGTTGTAGATCTTGACCTTGAAGCCGCGCTCGTGGGCGTCGTCGACGTAGGCCTTCATCTCGGGCGCGCGCAGGAAGGGATAGTTGATGTAGGGGTTGACGGCGTTGGCGTGGTGGACGTTGACGACGTTGGCCCCCGCCGCCGCGACCTCGTCGAGCGGCTCGAAGGCGTGGAAATAGCGCTGGCGGAAGTGCGAGGCCGGGTCGAGCGGCTTGAAGGGCGTGAGGAGCAGCGTAAAGTCGAAATGAAGCGTCTCGCCGGCCTTGATCGCGCGCGGCCCGGAGCGGGCGCCGAGGACGACGGCGCGCCCGCCGGCGCCCGAGCCCGGCGCCGCGACCGTCCGCACCGTCACCGAGCCCCGGCCCCCGTTCCACCACGAGGGCGGCATGTTGAGGGGCTTCGACAGGTAGAAATTGGTGTTGAGCGGGCGCGAGTAGTTCTCCGCCCGCCACGAGACCTGCATCCCGGCGTTCACGGCGCCGAGCCACAGGGCGTCCTGGTTCTTCTCCCTGTCCCACGTCCAGTCGTAGCTCTCCGGGCGGAGCCCGCCCTTGAAGCCCAGGCCCATCATGTAGCGGGCGCAGGCCTCTGCGAAGGGGACCTCGAGCCGGATATCGGAGACGGCCGTGTCGCGCCGGGCCGTGACCGCGATCCTGTAGTCGATGAAGCCGTCGAACTCCATGAGGGCGGAAACGGTCATGACGAGGTCGCCGGCCGTGTTCTCCGTCTCCCAGACGGCCGCGCCGGGGCCCCTGAGGACGGGGCGGGGGCCGGACGCGGCGGGCGCCCAGGCGAGCTCGCGTCCGCCGTCGTCCTCGGCGACGATCCTCACGGGCGCGGCGGTCAGCGTGACGGCCTCCTTGCGGAGCCCGGTCATCGCGGGCGCGAAGAAGCTCCGGACGCTCGCGGGCAGACCGTCCCGGCCGACGGTCAGGGACCGGCCGAGGCAGCCCACCGTCGGGCCGTCGACCGTGAGCGGAGTGTAAGGCGGCACGATCCCGTCGTCCTGGGCCAGCCGCGAGTCGAGCCAGCGGAGGCGGGTCATGCGGCGAGGGTCGCCGTCGCCGGCGTCCTCAAGGACGGCGTCCGCGACGCGCAGCTCGACGGCGAGGACGGTCTCCGGCAGGCCCTTCGGGGCGACCGTCACGGTGCCGCCGAAGACACCCGGACGGGCGTCGCGCGGCACGAGCACGCCGCACCAGAGCGCTTGGACCCGGCCCTGGTCGACGGGGACGGCCTTGACGAACGCCCGTCCGTCCCAGCCGACGCCGCCCTTGTTGAAGCAGGTCAGGGCGGACGCGGGGATGAGCGTGCGCGGAGCGGGCGAGCCGTCCTCGATCCGGGCGGTCTCCTGGACGAGGTCCGAGAACTTCACCTCGAGGTCGGCGACCGGCTGCCGGGCCGCCCAGACGCCGATCTGGAAGGTGAAGTATTCGCCGCGGGCGGCTTCGCCGCGGATGGTCCCGGCCGGGCCGCCGATGGCCCAATGATGCGGCAGATCGTCGGTCATCCGGATGGAGAGCCCGCGGTCCTCGGGGAAAAGAAGATACGGCGCGTCCGGGTGGGCGGCGAGAAGGTCCTTCGTCTCGGCGGCCGTGGCGGTCCTCTCCATCGGCGTGAAGGCGCTGAATTCGTCGGCGGACTGGATCGCGACGGCCTCGGCCCGGGGGAAGGCGCCGGGCCGGAGGTCCTCGAGCTTGCCGGGCGCGAGGCCGATCGCCCTGAGCCAAGCCGGGTCGGCCGTCAGGACGGGCGTGTCGTATTTCACGCTCGGGTAGTTCTTCCGGCCCTCGGACCTGTAAGGCATGTAATAGAAATAATAATCGCCGGGGACGGTCCGCGGCTCGAAGAGGATGTCGCCGCGCTCCCGGTCGACGGCCAAGGGGAGGACGTTGAGGACGCGCGCGCCGGTCGCGGCGTCGAAGACGAGGATGTTCTTCGCGTCCGGGGCCGCGTCGCGGCGGCGCCAGGGGATGTCGACGCGAACGGCGGCGGCGGGCGCCTCCACCCGGACGACCGCCCGGTGGTTCCCGAGCCCCGATTCCGGGTCCCAGCTCCCGACGCCGTA
>CAZFBC010000106.1:5866-8715 GCA_964517245.1 uncultured Eubacteriales bacterium
TTGATATTGTGTCCCCGATTTGGATACAATGCGCTCGATGAGCGGGTTCCTCGGGCTTTTCCTCCGCGATCCGGTCGGTCACGCCCTTTTCGTCCTCAGCCTGGTCACCGTCCTGGGCATGGCCTTCGGCCGCATCAAGGTCCTGTCGTTCCAGCTCGGCGTCGCCGGGATCCTCTTCGTCGGCCTCGTCTTCGGTCACTTCGGCGTTTCCATCGACGCGTCGATGTGGGAGTTCGCCCGCGACCTCGGGCTGATCCTGTTCGTCTACAGCTTCGGGCAGGATGTCGGGCCGGGGCTCCTCGACTCTCTGCGCCGGCAGGGCCTCAGGCTGAACCTCCTGGCCGCGGCCGTCGTCCTCGGCGGCGGGGCGGTCGCCCTGGCCCTCCATCGCTGGGGAGGCATCCCCTTGGCCGCGGCGGCCGGCCTGTTCTCGGGGGCGACGACCAATACGCCCAGCCTGGCCGCCGTCCAGCAATCCCTGCCTTTCGTCCCGGGATACAACGACGCGATCGGGCAGCTGCCCTCCATGGGCTATGCCATGGCCTATCCCTTCGGGGTCATCGGGGTCATCCTGGTGATGGGCGGGATGCGCCTGGCCCTCCGGATCGATCCGCGGCGCGAGGCCGAGCGGCTCGAGGCCCTGAAGGACAGGGAGGCGGCCCGCCTGTCCGGCATCAATCTCGAGGTCCGCGATCCGGCCGTGGACGGGCTGACGGTCAGCCAGATCGTCGAAAGGATCGGGGAGGGGATCGTCATCTCCCGGCTGACCCGCGGCCTGCGGGCCCAGGAAGTCCCGCGGGCCCAGACGAAGATCCGGGCCGGCGACAGGATCCACGCCGTCGGGACCCCCGAGATGCTCGAGAAGCTGAAGGCCGCGGTCGGCGTGGAGATCCCCGTCGATCTCACCGGGGCGCGCTCCGAGTTCACCAGCCGAAGGATCCTCGTGACCCGCCGCGGGATCGTGGGGAAATCCGTCCAGGAGCTCAACCTGCGCGAGACCTACGGCCTGATCGTCACCCGCATCATCCGCACCGGCATGGAGTTCTCGCCCCGGGCGGGATTCCGCCTGCAGTTCGGCGACGAGCTCCGGGTCGTGGGCAGGACGCAGGACATCGAGGTCTTCGCCGCGGACGCCGGCGAATCGGGCGAGCGCCTGTCCCAGGCCGCCGTCGTGCCCACGTTCATCGGCATCGCCCTCGGTGTCCTGCTCGGGAGCGTTCCCCTTCGGGTCCCCGGCTCTTCGATCGTCTTCCGCATCGGCCTGGCGGGAGGCCCGCTCATCGCGGCCGTCGTGCTCAGCCGCATCGGCACGATAGGACCGCTCGTGTGGCACATTCCGACGAGCGCCAACCAGATGCTCCGGGCGATCGGCATCTCGCTCTTCCTGGCCGCGGTGGGGCTCAGGGCCGGGGTCGGCTTCGTCGAAACGTTCCTCGGCGTGGGCGGCGCCTGGTTCCTCGGGGGGGTCCTGATCACGCTCGTCCCGATCCTCATCGCGGCCCTCGCCGGCCGGCTCTTTTTCAAGCTCGACTTTCTGTCCCTCTGCGGCCTGATCTCGGGGAGCATGACGAACCCGCCGGCGTTGGCCTACGCGAAGTCCCTGGCGCCCGCCTCCGACGAGGTCTCCATGGCCTTCGTCACCGTCTATCCTCTGACCATGCTCCTGAGACTGTTTGTGGCCCAGGCGCTCGTCCTGTTATTCAACTGACCCGAGGGGACCAAGATTTTTTTTGAAAAATATCTTGACAAACACACTACTATGTATAACATTGTATTTGGTTATAAACATGGAAAACAAAATAACCCAGCTGAGAAAAGGGATCCTGGAATTGGCCGTCTTGGGGGCCCTGTTTCGAGGCCGCCACTACGGTTATTCACTCGTGAGGACGATCTCCGGGACGGGCGAGATCGACCTCACGGAGGGGACGATCTATCCCATCCTCGGCCGCCTGGCCAAGGAGGGCCTCGTGCGGTCCGAGTGGGTGGAATCGAGCCAGGGGCCGCCCCGCAAGTACTACACGCTGACGCCCAAGGGAGAAGAGGCCTTCCGCGTCCTCGAGGAGGAGTTCCGGAAGCTCTCGTCGATCGTCACCAACGCCCGGAGCGGTCCGGAGCCCGAGCCCCGGGAAGAGAACGCCCACGTCCTGTCCGTGACCAAGGAGACGAACAATGGCTAACGGATTCAGCGGGCCCGTCGCCCAGATCGTCGACAACTACCTGGACCGGCTGAGAAAGGGGCTCAGGGGCCTCCCCGCCGCGGAGGGCGAGGAGCTGGTCAGGGAGATCAATTCCCACGTCTACGAGTCGTTCCGGGCCGATCCCGCGCCGGACGAGGTCGCCCGGATCCTCAAGGTGCTCGACAAGCTCGGCGAGCCCGCCGATGTCATCGCGGCCCGCATGCCCGAGGCCATGATCACCCTGGGCAAGAAGAAGAAGCTGCCCTTCCTGATCCTGGCGGGAGCGCTCATCGCCCTCTTCGGCGTGCCCCTCGGACTGAGCGGGATCGGTTTCGTCGCCAGTCTCGTCATCGGCGTCCTGGGCTTCATCGTGGCCTTCTACATCCTGGCCTTCAGCATGATCCTGACCGGCTGGCTCGCGGCCGTCATCCTGATCATCCGGCTCGTCAGCCCCGGGTTCCTCGAACCCTACATGGACATCTATCCCCTCGTCGCCGACCCGACCTTCAACACGGTCATCTACATCGCCGGGGCGCTCCTGATCGCGGCGGTCGGCTTCGGCCTGCTCTGGCTGGGGTCGAGGCTGATGCGGGGCGTCCGCTTCGTCTTCCGCTTCCTGGTCGGCAAGATCAGGAACTGGCGGAAGCGCAAGACCGCCCCCGCCGGCGCGGA
>CAZFBC010000107.1:0-8549 GCA_964517245.1 uncultured Eubacteriales bacterium
GCCGGCCAAGTACCCCTCGGCCTTCCTCTCGGCCGACGTCCTCGTCCTGACCAAGACGGACCTCGTCCCGCATCTCCCCTTCGACCCCGACCGGGCCGAGGCCGAAGCCCTGGCCATCAAGCCCGGGCTCCGGGTCTTCCGCGTCTCGGCGCTCCGGGGAGACGGCGTCGACGGCCTCGCCGCCTACTTTCTCGAGGCCCTCGGGCGCCTGAGATCCGCCCGTGCATGAGCTGTCCCTGGTCGCTTCCGTCTTCGACCTCCTCGAGGAGAAGGCCCGCGAGCACGGCGCGGCCCGGGTCACGAAGGTCGTGCTCAAGGTGGGCGTCATGTCGGGGGTCGTCCCCGACCTCCTCGAAACGGCCTTCGAGACCTACAAGGCGGGGACGCTCGCCGAAGGCGCCCGGTTGGTCATCGTCGCCGTGCCGGTCAGGCTCCGCTGCCCCGACTGCGGCGGCTCGACCGTCCGGGAGGAGGCCGACTTCTCCTGCGCCGCCTGCGGCTCGCGCCGGGTCGAGGTCGCCGAGGGCCGCGATCTCGTCGTCGAGACGATCGAACTCGAGGCCGACGGCGCTTGACAAGCGCGAGACCGTTTTGCTATAAATGCCGTCTTGTTGTTCGGCCCCCGAGCCGCCCGGTCACCAAGGAGATTTTTTGTTTTTTATAGAGCCTAATCGCCAGCCCCCGAGGCCGGCAGCCGGCCCGAAGCTGTATGCCGCCTCCGCACCGCCAACCCCCGAAGTGGAGGGATGATTTGGACACCGACAAGACCAGGATCCAATCGCTCATCGACAAGCATCAGGGACTCAAGAAGAACCTCATCGCCATCCTCCTCGACGTCCAGGAGAGCTTCAACTACCTGCCCCCGGACGCCCTCCGCCAGGTCGCCAAGGCCTTGGGCATGCCCCTCATCGACATCATCGGCGTGGCCACGTTCTACCGGGCCTTCAGCCTCAAGCCGCGGGGCAAGCACACCTGCCTCGTCTGCCTGGGGACGGCCTGCCACGTCCGGGGCGGGCCGAAGATCCTGGAGGAGCTCGAGCGCAAGCTCGACGTCCCGGCCGGGGAGACGACCAAGGACGGCGAGTTCACGCTGGAGACGGTCGCCTGTCTCGGCTGCTGCGCCATCGGCCCCGTCGTCGTCGTCGACGGCGAGTACCACGGGCACGCCACCATCCGGAAGATCGGGCCGATCCTCGGCAAGTACCAGAAACAGCAAGCGTCATGACGGAAAGGAAGGACATCTGATGGCCGAAAAGAAGAAGCTCCGCATCCAAGATCTGGCCAAGATCCGGGAGAAGACGAAATCCCTGATCTCCATCCGGGAGAGCGAGGGCCGGGCCAGGGTGACGGTCCACATGGGGACATGCGGCATCGCCGCCGGCGCCCGGGACGTCATGGACGCGCTCCTCGAGGAGATCAGCCAGTCCAAGGTCCAGGACGTCATCGTCACGACGTCCGGGTGCGCCGGACTGTGCAACAAGGAGCCCATGGCCACGGTCGAGCTCAAGAACCAGCCGCCCGTCAAGTACGGCGACCTCAACCGCGAGAAGATCAAGAGGATCTTCGTCCAGCACATCCTGGGCGGCCAGATGGTGACCGAGCTCGTCCTGGGCGTCGGAAGCGAAACCGTGTATTGAGAGGGATCGTGAAACACTATCGAGCTCACCTATTGGTCTGCGCCGGCACGGGCTGCGTTTCCTGCGGGTCCTTCAAGGTCAAGGAAGCCCTCGAAGAGGAGATCCGGAAGCGGAAGCTCCAGGACGAGGTCCAGGTCGTGGCCACGGGCTGCAACGGATTCTGCGAGCGGGGCCCGATCGTCCTGGTCCAGCCGGACGGCATCTTCTACCAGCTGCTCAAGGTCGAGGACGTCCCCCATCTCGTCGAGGAGCACCTCCTCAAGGGCCGCCCCGTCAAGAAGCTGATGTACACCCCGCCGGCCGAGAAACAGCCCGTCCCGAAGATGAAGGACATCGAGTTCTTCAAGCACCAGCGCCTCATCGTCCTGCGCAACCGCGGCCGGATCGACCCGGAGAAGATCGAAGAGTACATCGCTTTCGACGGCTACGAGGCCCTGGGCAAGGCCCTGTCGGAGATGACGCCCGAGGCGATCGTCGACGAGATCCTCCGCTCGGGCCTCCGCGGCCGGGGCGGCGCCGGCTTCCCCACGGGCCGGAAATGGGCCCTCTGCGCCAAGGAGAAGCGGTCCCCGAAGTACCTCATCTGCAACGGCGACGAGGGCGACCCGGGCGCCTTCATGGACCGCTCCGTCCTCGAGGCCGACCCCCACGCCGTCCTCGAAGGCATGGTCATCGGGGCCAAGGCCATCGGCGCCGCGAAGGGCTTCGTCTACATCCGCCACGAATATCCCCTGGCCATCAAGCGCATCGAGATCGCCATCGCCCAGGCCCGGGAGAACGGGCTCCTGGGCAAGGACATCCTGGGAACGGGTTTCGACTTCGACCTGGAGATCGTCCAGGGCGCCGGCGCCTTCGTCTCCGGCGAGGAGACCGCCCTGATCGCCTCGGTCGAGGGCAAGATCGCCATGCCCCGCCAGCGCCCGCCCTACCCCGCCCAGAAGGGGCTCTGGGGCCAGCCGACGGTCATCAACAACGTCGAGACCTGGGCCACGATCCCCAACATCATCCGCCGGGGGGCGGAGTGGTTCTCGGGGCTGGGGACCGAGACGAGCAAGGGGACCAAGATCTTCTCGCTCGTCGGCAAGATCGCCAACACCGGCCTGGTCGAGGTCCCCATGGGGATCACCCTCCGCGACATCGTCTACGGCATCGGCGGCGGCATCCCCGACAAGCGGGATTTCAAGGCCGTCCAGATCGGCGGCCCCTCAGGCGGCTGCCTGCCGGCCAAGCTCCTCGACCTTCCGGTCGATTACGAGAGCCTGACCGCCGCCGGGGCCATGATGGGCTCGGGCGGCATGATCGTCATGGACGACAAGACCTGCATGGTCGACATCGCCAAGTATTTCCTCAATTTCCTCCAGGACGAGTCGTGCGGCAAGTGCGTCTCCTGCCGGGAGGGCACCCAGAGGATGTACGAGATCGTCAAGGGCATCACCGAGGGCCAGGGCAAGGAGAGCGACATGGCCCTGCTCGAGGAGCTGGCCACGGTCTGCAAGGACGCCTCGATGTGCGCCCTCGGCCAGACGGCCGGCAATCCCGTCCTGACGACGCTGCGCTACTTCCGCCACGAGTACGAGGCCCACATCCTCGACAAAAGGTGCCCGGCCGGCGTCTGCAAGAAGCTCATCCGCTACGTCGTCCTGTCCGAAAAGTGCACCGGCTGCCTGTCCTGCAAGAAGGCCTGCCCGACCGAGGCCATCAAGGGCACGCTCAAGGACGTGCACCTCATCGACCAGTCCAAGTGCATCAAGTGCGGCGCCTGCAAGGAGGCCTGCCGGTTCGAGGCCATCGAGGAGCAGCGCGAAGAGGCCATCCAGATCATCTGAGAGGAACCATGATCACTTTTCGCATGAACGGCTTGGAAGTCAAGGCCGAGGAGGGCTCGACCCTTCTCGACACGGCCAAGTTCTACGGGCTGGAGATCCCGACGCTCTGCCACAACGAGGGGCTGACGCCGTTCGGCGGCTGCCGCCTCTGCGTCGTCGAGATCGGCGAAGGCCTGAGGAGCAAGCTCGTCTCGGCCTGCACCTACCCCGTCGAGGAGGGGCTCGTCGTCCGGACCGACACCAAGAGGGTCTGGGCGTCCCGGCGGATGATGATCGAGCTCATGCTGGCCATGGCCCCGGGGTCCAAGGTTCTCCAGGACATGGCTTCCCAGTTCGGGGTCACCCGGGTGCGGTTCACGCCCCGGAACGGGGAATGCGTCCTCTGCGGCCTGTGCACCCGGATCTGCGCCGAGCAGATGGACGCCGAGGCCATCGGCTTCCAGCAGCGGGGCCACAAGAGGAAGATCTCGACGCCCTTCGACATGCGCTCGGAGGAGTGCCGGCTCTGCGGGGCCTGCATGTACATCTGCCCGGTCTGCCAGCTCCGCTGCCAAGGGCCGAAGGCGGACACGACCCTCTGCAACGGCTGCCTGACCATGGAGCCGACCTGCCTGGAGCACTACGACGACCTCCAGTGCTGGATGTACGACGCGGGCCGCTGCGGCACCTGCGTCCGGGAAAAGACCTGACCGGGTTTGCCGCGTGAACCCAAAGAATAACGCTCAAAGGATAACGAGGAGGTAATTTCATGCCGACTTTCACGAGACTCAACAGAAGCGCCGCCACCCTGACCAAGAACAGGACGGAGGGGTCGATCAGCCCCTTCAGCGGCATGTGCGTGACCTGCGTCGACGGCTGCATCGGGATGTGCGAGATCGGCAAATCCGCCTACCGCGGCCACGAGGTCCTCTATCCCCAGCCGTTCGGCATCATCACCGCGGGCTGCGAGAAGGACTATCCCGTCGACCTGTCCCACTTCAGCATCATGGGCACGGCCAAGGGGGCCTGGGGCGTCCCGGCCGACAGCGACAAGGCGACCTTCGAGAAGGTGTCGATCGAGACCAAGATCGGCGTCAACAAGGACCTCAAGCTCAAGGTGCCCTTCATCATCGGCGGCATGGGTTCGACCAACGTCGCCCGCCAGAACTGGGCCGGGCTCGGCGGCGGGGCGGCCATCGCCGGCTCCATCCTGACGATCGGCGAGAACGTCTGCGGCATGGACGACGAAACCGAGCTCAAGAACGGCCGGGTCGTCCGCTCCCCCGACATGGAGTTCCGCATCAAGTCGTTCCGCGACTGGCAGGACGGCTACGGCGACGTCGTCGTCCAGGCCAACGTCGAAGACACCCGGCTGGGCACCCAGGAATACGCCATCGAGAAGCTCGGCATCGAGACGGTCGAGCTCAAGTGGGGCCAGGGCGCCAAGGACATCGGCGGCGAGGTCAAGATCAAGACCGTCAAGAAGGCCCAGGCCCTCAAGAAGAAGGGCTACATCGTCCTGCCCGACCCCGAGGACCCCAACGTCATCGCCGCCTTCGAGAAGGGCAGCTTCAAGGAGTTCGAGCGCCATTCCCGCCTGGGCATGGTCGAGGAGGACTCGTTCATGAAGCGGGTCGAGGAGTTGCGCAAGCTCGGCGCCAAGCGCGTCTTCCTGAAGACGGGCGCCTACCGGCCGGCCGACCTGGCCCGGGCCGTCAAGTACGCCTCCAAGGCCAAGCTCGACCTCCTGACCGTCGACGGCGCCGGCGGCGGCACGGGCATGAGCCCCTGGCGCATGATGAACGAGTGGGGCGTCCCGACCGTCGAGATCTGGTCCCTGACCTGGAAGTTCGCCGACCAGCTGGCCAAGCAGGGCGAGTTCGTGCCCGACCTGGCCTACGCCGGCGGCATCACCTTCGAGGACCAGATCTTCAAGGCCCTGTCCCTCGGCGCCCCCTACGTCAAGGCCGTCAGCATGGCCCGCTCGCCGCTGGCCGCGGCCATGGTCGGCAAGACGATCGGCGGACGCATCAGCGACGGCCAGATCCCCGTCTACGTCGAGCGCTTCGGCAGCAGCCGGGAAGAGATCTTCGTCACCGCCCCCGAGCTGCAGCGGCGCTTCGGGGCCCGCTTCGACGAGCTCCCGGCCGGGGCCATCGGCGTCTACACCTACTTCAAGCGGCTGAGCCAGGGCCTGCGCCAGATGATGGCCGGCGAGCGGAAGTTCACGCTGGACTACATCACCCGCGACGACATCGCGGCCATCACCAAGGAAGCGGCCGACATCAGCGGCATCCCGTTCATCACGGACGTCGACAAGGACGAGGTCCAGAAGATCCTCAAGGCGAAGTAACCCCGAGTCCGGCCAAGTCTCCTCCGGCCGACGGGGGCGGGCGGACGCCCCGCCCCCGCCGGCTTTTTTTTGCCCGGCATTCCCTATATAATGGGAACATCCCGGGAATTCAGGCGCGGCGGAGGTCCCGATGATCGTGCTCAAGGATGTCCTGGCCCTTCTCGACGGCGAGCTCCTGACGCCGTCCGCACCGCCCGAAACGCCGTTCGGGAAGGTCTTCGTATCCGACCTCATGAGCGACGTCCTGTCCGCCGCGGAGCCCGGCTCCCTCCTCCTCACCGGCCTGGCCAACGGGCATGTCGTCAGCACCTGTTCCGTGGCCGACATCTCCGGCGTCGTCTTCGTCCAGGGCAAGCGGCCCGGGCCCGAGGTCGTCGGCGAGGCCCTGACGAAACACCTGCCGCTCGTGGCCACCCGGCTGACGATGTTCGAGGCCTGTTCCCGGCTGGCCGGGTTCCTGAAGGACGGAGGCCATGCCCGCCGCTGAGTCCGTCTACCGCGAGGAGTTCCCGGTCAAGGGCGGCGACTTCGCCAAGGCCGGCAAGGTCGCCTGCCGCATCAAGGAGCTCCTCAAGGACCTCGGCCTCGACGCCGCGACCGTGCGCCGGGCGGCCATCGCCGCCTACGAGGCGGAGATGAACGTCATCATGTATGCCTGGGAGGGGCGGATGGACCTGGCCGTCTCCCCGGACGAGGTCCGCATCACCGTCGACGACCGGGGCCCGGGCATCGCCGACGTCGAGCTGGCCTTGACGGAAGGCTACTCGACGGCGACCCGGGAGATGCGCGAGCTCGGCTTCGGCGCGGGCATGGGCCTGCCGAACATCAAGAGGAACTCCGACGTCTTCAGCATCGACTCCCGGACGGGTCAGGGGACCCGCCTGAGGATCATCATCCGGACCGAGGGACACGGGGCGACATGAAAGACAAAAGCTACCACGCCATCCACATCACCAGGGACAAGTGCATCGGCTGCGTCCACTGCCTGTCGGCCTGCCCGACCAAGGCCATCCGGGTCAGGGGCGGCAAGGCCGCCATCATCGACGAGCTGTGCATCGACTGCGGCGAGTGCCTGCGCGTCTGTCCCCACGAGGCCGTCCACTCGCACACGACGTCGTTCGCCGCCCTGGACGCCTTCGCCTACAAGGTGGCCATCCCCTCGACCGTGCTCTACGGGCAGTTCGGCGGCTCGACGCTGCCGAACGAGATCCTGTCCGCCCTGCGCCGCATCGGGTTCGACGAGGTCTACGACCTCAGCTCGATCTGCGAGCTCAATTGCGCCGCGACGGAAGAGTACCTCGCCGAGCACCCGCGGCCCCGGCCGTTCATCACCTCGACCTGCCCGGTCGTCGTCCGCCTCATCCAGCGCCGCTACCCGTCCCTCTGCGGGCAGATGCTGCCGATCGAGCCGCCGCGCGAGATCGCGGCCAAGATCCTCCGAACGATCCTGCCCAAGGCCCTGAACATCCCGCCGGAGAAGATCGGCATCATCCACCTGACGCCGTGCCCGGCCAAGATGGTCTCCATCAACAGCCCGGCGACCCTGGACAAGTCCTACCTCGACGGGGCCATCTCGATCCGCGACATCTATCCCCAGATCCTCAGCGCCCTGCGCAAGAGCGAGGAGGACTCCCTGATGCGCCACCTCTTCCCGGAGACGCAGTTCAGCGGCATCGGCATGGGCTGGTCGCTGTCCGGAGGCGAGACCCGGGGGCTCAAGAACCACCGGGCCGTCGCCGTCTCGGGCGTCGTGGACACCATGCGCGTCCTCGACCAGGTCGAGGCCGGCCTCCTCCAGGACATCGACCTCCTCGAGTGCACGGTCTGCCCCGACGGCTGCGTCGGCGGCCCGCTCGAGGTCGAGAACCGGTTCCTGGCCAAGAGCCGCATCCTGCAGCTCGTCGACGCGGCGGGCGAGCGGGCGGTCGTCGACCCCAAGGACGTCAGCCGCCTCTATCACAGGAATTTCCTGTCCTTCGACCACCCGGTGGCGGCCGTCGAGCCGCGCCCCCTGGACCGCGACCCGGCCAAGGCCATCCGCAAGGCCAAGCGGCGGGAGAAGCTCTTCGCCGAGCTGCCGCGCCGGGACTGCGGGGTCTGCGGGGCGCCCGACTGCCGGACGCTCGCCGACGACATCGTCCGCGGCCAGGCCAGGCTCGAAGACTGCCCGTTCATCAGGAAGGAGAAGCGATGACACTGACCGATCTGGCGGCAAGCCTCGAGCTCCGCGTCTTCACGGCCGGGATCCCCCTCGACAGGCCCGTCCTCGGCGGCTACGCGAGCGACCTCCTGTCGGACGTCATCGGCCGCGGCCGCAAGGGCGACCTCTGGGTCACCATGCAGATCCACCCGAACATCGTCGCCGTGGCCGTCCTGAAGGACCTCGCCGGGATCGTCCTCGTCGGCGGCCGGGAGCCGGCCCCGGAGACGGTCGAGCAGGCCGAGCGGGAGAAGGTCCCCGTCCTGGGCACCCGGCTCGGCGCGTTCGAGCTCGCGGGAAGGCTCTACGGGCTGGGCCTCAAGGGGAGCTGATGGCCCTGCGGCGTCTCCGGGCCGACCTCCACATCCACACCTGCCTTTCGCCGTGCGGCGAGCTGGCCATGTTCCCCCGCGCCGTCGCCGCGCGGGCCCGCGCGGCCGGCCTAGACCTCATCGCCGTCACCGACCACAAAACGACGAGGAACGCCGCCGCCGTGGCGGAGGCCGCCCTCGGCACGGGGCTCGCCGTCCTTACGGGCATCGAGCTGACGACGG
>CAZFBC010000108.1:0-8494 GCA_964517245.1 uncultured Eubacteriales bacterium
CCCGAGGCGAAGGACGCGTCGACCGTCTCGTCGAGGGGGATGGGATTGACGTAGCCGCCGAGGACGAGGTCGGCACAGACGAAGGCGCTCGAGGCGGCGACGGCGTTGCGGGTGTGGCAGGGGATCTCGCACATCCCCTGGACGAGATCGCAGACGGAGCCCATCGTGTTCTGGAGAGAGATCGCGGCGGCGTCGAGGGCTTGGGCTGCGCTTCCGCCGGCGGCCTCGACCACGGCCGCGGCGCCCATGGCCCCGGCCGCGCCGATCTCCACTTGACACCCGGCCACCTCGGCCGCGAACGTCGCCCGCGCGGCGACGACGAGCCCGACGGCCCCGGCCGCGAGCAGAGCCAGGGCCGCGTCCTCGCCGGCCAAGCCCTTTTCCTCCGCCAGCGTGACCATGACCCCGGGCAGGACGCCCGCCGATCCGCCCGTCGGCGCCGCGCAGACGATGCCCATGCTGTTGGAGACGTGCAGGGCGGCCATGGCCCGGGCCGCGGCCCGGACCGGCAGGCCGCCGGTCGGAAGACGTCCGTCCGCCTCGGCCCGGAAGATCCGGCCCGCCGTGGGCCTCAGGAGCTTCATCCCGAGCCCTCGGCCGGCCAGGCCCTGGCGGACGGAATCGCTCATGATCGCCATGCGGCGCAGGATCTCGTCGGCGACCTCGCGTTCGGCCAGCCCCAACAGGCGCGCCTCGTGGGCCAAGGCGACGCGGCCGAGCGAAGTCCGACGCCGCCGGGCCAGCGCTGCGGCGCCCGCGGCGGAATCGAAGAGGGGCCGTCCCCGGCGGACATGGAACAGGGGCGGGACCGTCCGCCTCGCGCCTCCGGCGCTCAGGACCGCGCGGCCCCGGCCGTCGAGGCTCGCCGGGCGGCCGTCGATGCGGGTGATCTCGACCGATCCGCCGCCGACCGACTCGGCCACGACCTCCAGCCGGCCGCCCGTTCGGGTGCGGACCTCCGCCCGGACGGTGTTCGGGTGGCCCGCGCCCTCGAGACGGCCGACGCGGAAGCGGACCGCAAGGCCCTGCTTGGGCGCCAGGGCCAGGGCCCGGGAAAACCGCCCGTCGGTGATCGGCCAGCCGAGAAGTCCCGCGGCCAAGGCCAGGTCGACGCCCTGTTGCCGGAAGGTCGCCGCGTAGGAGCCCGCCGGATCGAACGTGAATTCGGCCGAGACGGGGTCGTCGCCGGCGAGGGAGCGGATGAGCCGGCCGATGTGATAGGAGCCCGCCGTGTGGGAGCTCGAGGGGCCGCGCATCACCGGCCCCAGGACGTCGTCGAGGATGCTGACTGATCTCATGGCGCTCCTTCAGCCGACGACCAGGCTGGCCACGGCGAGGTCGAGGACGGCGTTGCCCACGGACTTGAACAGCGTGACCTCGTCCACGGAGCGGCGGCCCGGCTTGAGACCGGCCAGGACCTCTCCGATCTCGGCCCGGATGTGGTCCTCCCCGACGAGGCCCTCCCGGATCGGGATGATCAGGTCGCCGGCCTCCTCGAGGGCCGAGCGGCGGTCGTCGACGAAGACGGCGGCCCGGCGGACCGTCTCGCCCGGGACCTCGCGGATGTGCGGCTTGTAGGAGCCGATGGCGTTGATATGGACGCCCGGCTTCAGGTCCCCGTCGGCGAAGACCGGCGCGGCGGAAGTCGTCGCCGTCGAGACGATGTCGGCCTCCCGCAGGGCCGCCGGCGAAGCGGAGGGCTCGACCTCGATCCCCAGCTTCGACTCCATCTCCGCCGCGAAGGCGGCGGCCGCCCCGGCGTCGACGTCGAAGACATACGCCTTGCGGAGGGGGCGCACGGCCGCGATCGCCTCGAGCTGGGCGCGGCCCTGGACGCCGGCTCCGAAGACCGCGGCCACCCGGGCGTCGCCGCGGGCCAGCGCGTCCGTGGCGGCCCCGGCGGCGGCCCCGGTCCGGACGGCCGTGAGATGGCCGGCGTCGAGCACGGCCAGAGGCGTTCCCCGCTCGGCGTCCATGACGACGGTCAGCGCCTGGGCCAAGGGCAGACCCCTGGCGGGGTTGCCCTCGCAGAGCGAGATGAGCTTCAGCCCGATCCGCCCCGTCCGGGGGAGATAGGCGGGCATGACCAGGGCCGTCGTCCGGAGCCCCGGGATCTCGAGGCTCGTTCGGGGGGGGGCGAGGGCCCGGCCGGTCGAGAGCTCGGCGAGAGCTTCCTTCGCCGCGCGGATGGCCTCGGGCATGGCCAGACGGCCCCGGATCTCTTCCGCCCCGATGTATCTCAACGGCGTCGGCGAGCTCATGGGCGCCTCCTCGGCCCCCATTCTACCAGAGCCCCGCCGCGGTGATAAGGACCGGCGCGGCGACCGTTCCAGTTGACTCGGGGCGCGCAGGTTTAATATCCTTGGGGCGCGGCGGGCGCCGCCCGAAAGGACCCCGGACCATGGACCAGAAGCCCATCCTCAACGTCAAGTCCCTCAAAGAGCAGGTCTACGAGTACCTCCGCGAGCAGATGCGGCGCGGGGCCATCCTGCCCGGCTCCGCCATCGACATGGAGGAGACCTCCAAGACCCTCGGCGTCAGCAAGACCCCCCTCCGTGACGCCCTCCTCCAGCTCGAGATGGAAGACTTCGTGACTATCCTCCCGCGGCGCATGGTCGTCGTCAATTCCCTGAGCGAGAAGAACATCCGGAACTACTACGAGATCATCGGGGCGCTCGAGAGCATGGCCCTCCTGAAGGCCTGCGACCGGTTCAAGCCCTCGGACGTCGAGGGCATGCAGGCCCTCAACGACGGCATGCGCGAGGCCATCGCGGCCAACGACTTCGACCTCTATTACGACAGGAACCTGGCCTTCCACAACGTCTTCCTGAGCCTCTGCGGCAACGACGACCTGGTCAAGCTGGTCAACAACATGAAGAAGCGTCTCTACGACTTCCCCCGGGCCAAGGGGTTCGTCAAGGAGTGGGAGGAATCCTCCATCCTCGAGCACCAGGCCCTGATCGATCTCGTCCGGACGGGCCGGAGCCAGGCCGCGGCCAACCACATCCGAGACATCCACTGGTCGTTCAAGGTCCAGGAGGATTTCGTCCGCAAATACTACCCGGGCATCTCCGGGACGGCCGAATAGCCCGGGCCCGGGGCGGCCGTCCCTACGGAACCCGCGGCGGAGGTGATCGCCATGTCCACCGAAAGGATCCGGGCCGGCCGCGCCGTCATGGCCGCCGCGATCGCGGGACTGGTCGCGGCGGGCGCCGTTCCCTGCCGTGCGGACCTGTCCGATTCGGCCTCGGTCGTCTGGGCGGACCGTCCCGCCGACAAGTGGGAGAACGCCCACCCGGTCGGGAACGGCCGGCTCGGAGCCATGGTCTTCGGCCGGACCGACAAGGAGCGGATCCAGCTCAACGAGGACACCTACTGGACGGGAGGCCCCTACTCCACGGCCGTCCCCGGCGGCGCCGAGGCCTTGCCCGAGATCCGGAAGCTCGTCTTCGAGGGGAACCTGAAGCTGGCCCACATCCTGTTCGGGCGCCGCCTCATGGGCCGCCCCGTCGAGCAGCAGAAGTACCAGAGCCTCGGCGAGCTGGTCCTGACGTTCCCCGGGACGGCCCCGATCGCCGGCTACCGGCACGAGCTCGACCTCGACTCGGCCGTCGACACCACGACCTTCGCGAGCGATGGCGTTCGTTTCACGCGCCGGGTCTTCGCCAGCCCCGTCGACCAGGTCGTCGTCGTCCGGATCGAGGCCGACCGTCCCGGACGGGTCTCCTTCCGGGCCCAGCTGCGGGGCGAGAGGAACGAGGCGCACTCGAACTACGCAACCGACTACTTCCGCATGGACGGTGTCCCGCCCGACGGCCTGGTCGTCCGCGGCAAGTCGGCCGACTACATGGGCGTCGAGGGCCGGCTCCGCTACGAGGCCCGGCTGCTGGCCCGCGCCGAGGGCGGCCGGACCGAGGTCGACTGGGACGAGCTCGTCGTCTCCGGCGCCGACGCCGTGACCCTGCTCGTCGCGGCGGCGACGAATTTCGTCACTTACAAGGACGTTAGCGGCGACCCCGCGGCCCGTGTCGAGGCCGCCCTGGCCGCGGCGGCCGGCAAGCCGTTCGCCGAGCTCCGCGAGGCCCATGTCCGCGAGCACCGGAGGCTCTTTAGGCGGGTCGCGATCACGCTCCCCCCGGGGCCGACGTCGGGGCTCCCGACGGCGGAGCGCGTCAAGGCCTTCGACGGGACGAACGACCCGGCCCTGGCCGGCCTCGTCCTCCAGTTCGGGCGCTACCTCCTCGTCTCGTCGTCCCGGCCGGGGACGCAGCCGGCCAACCTCCAGGGCATCTGGAACGACAAGATGAGTCCCCCGTGGGATTCGAAGTACACGACCAACATCAACACCGAGATGAACTACTGGCCGGCCGATGTCGGCAACCTCGCCGAGTGCGCCGAGCCGCTCTTCCGCATGGTCCGGGAGCTCGCCGACCAGGGCGCCGACGTGGCCCGCGAGCACTACGGCGCCCGCGGCTGGGTCTTCCACCAGAACACCGACCTCTGGCGGGTCGCCGCCCCCATGGACGGGCCGAGCTGGGGGACCTTCACGACCGGAGGCGCCTGGCTGGCGACGCATCTCTGGGAGCGCTACCTGTTCTCCGGCGACAGGGCCTTCCTCGCGGAGCACTATCCGGTACTCAAGGGCAGCGCGGAGTTCTTCCTCGATTTCCTCGTCCCTCACCCGACCTACGGCTGGCTGGTCACGAATCCCTCGACCTCGCCGGAGAACTTCCCGGCCGTGCCGGGACAGGCCCGGTTCTTCGACGAGATCACGACCTTCGAGACGACGACGACCATCTGCGCGGGCTCGACGATCGACATGCGCATCCTCGACGAGCTCTTCGGGGCCGTGGCCGAGGCGGCCCGGATCCTGGGCGTCGACGCGGAGTTCCGGGGCCGCGCGCTCGAGGCCCGGGCCAAGCTGGCCCCGATGCGCATCGGCCGCAAGGGCAACCTCCAGGAGTGGCTCGAGGACTGGGACGAGACGGAGAAGAGCCACCGCCACATCTCGGGCCTATGGGGCCTCTTCCCGGGCCGCGAGATCTCGAAGCGCCAGTCGGGAGGGGCGGCCGAGGCGGCCAAGGTCGTGCTGAACCAGCGCGGGCTCCCCGGCAACGGCTGGTCGTCGGCCTGGAAGGCGGCCTGCTGGGCCCGCCTCGGCGAGGCGGCCAAGGCCTTGGAGAACGTCCGCTACGCCATGAACAACTACACGACAGGGAGCCTTTTTTCCATCTGCAGCAACGCCCTCCAGGTGGACGGCGCGCTCGGCCTCAGCGCCGCGGTCGCCGAGATGCTCCTCCAGTCCCAGAACGGGGAGATCGAATTCCTGCCGGCCCTGCCCCGCGAGTGGCCCCGCGGCGAGGTCCGCGGCCTGCGGGCCCGGGGCGGGTTCGAGGTCGACCTGAAGTGGCAGGACGGCCGGCTCTGGCGGGTGACCATCCTGTCCACGGTCGGCGGGCCCTGCCGTGTCCGGCTCCCCTCCGGTATGTGGATCACGTCCCTGAACGAGCCCATCAGGCCCTCGTCCGTGCCCGATTCCGGGGTGGTCGAGTTCAAGACGCAGGCCGGCCGCACGTATGTCCTGTCACAGGCTCGATGAATTGTCTGCAAGGAGACCGCCCATCATGATCACACGTCCCAGGTCCGCCGTCCCGCTCATTTTCGCCATGATCCTGGCTCTCGTCCCGGCCGCGACGTCCCAGGACAGGCCCGCGCCTTCCCCGGCCGTCGACCCGGTCCTGACGGTCGAGCGTGTCTTCGCCGGCCGCGAGTTCGCCGCCGAGCGCTTCGGCCCGGCCCGCTGGATGCGGGACGGCGAGTCCTACACGACGCTCGAGCCGAGCGCCGAGGTCAAGGGCGGCCGCGACCTCGTGCTCTGTGAAGCCTCAACGGGGAAGAGGAACGTCCTCGTCTCAGCGGCCAGGCTCGTGCCCCCCGGCGCCTCCGACCCGCTGTCCATCGAGAATTACGCCTGGTCGCCGGACGGGAAGGTCCTGATCGTCTTCACCAACTCGAAGCGCGTCTGGCGGCAGAACACCCGGGGCGACTTCTGGACCTTCGACCTCGCGACGGGCCGGCTGAGGCAGCTCGGCCGCGCGTTCGAGCCCTCGACCCTGATGTTCGCCAAGCTCTCGCCCGACGGCCGGAAGGCCGCCTATGTCGTTGCCAACGACATCTACGCGGAGGACCTGACCTCGGGCCGGGTGACCCGGCTGACCTATGACGGGGGGGAGGACGTCATCAACGGCACGTCCGACTGGGTCAACGAGGAGGAGTTCGGCATCCGCGACGGCTTCCGCTGGAGCCCGGACGGCGCCTCGATCGCCTTCTGGCGGTTCGACACGAAGGCCGTCCCGACGTTCACGATGATCGACAACACCTCGGCCCTCTACCCGCGGACGACGAGCTTCAAGCACCCCAAGCCGGGCCAGGCCAACTCGGCCGTCAAGATCGGTATCGTGCCGGCCGAGGGCGGCTACCCCGTCTGGCTGAAGACCCCCGGCGACCCGTCGAACACCTATATCGCGCGGCTCGAATGGGCCGGGAACTCCCGCGAGGTCGTCCTCCAGCACCTCAACCGGCTCCAGAACACGCTCAGCGTTCTCCTCGGCGACGCGGCGACGGGCGAGGTCCGAACGGTCTTTACCGACACGGACGAGACCTGGGTCGAGGTCATGGACGATTTCGTCTGGCTCGAGGGAGGGAAGCGGCTGCTCTGGCTGAGCGAGCGCGACGGCTGGAGCCACGCCTACTCCGTGGGCCGCGACGACGGCTCGGTCCGCCTCCTGACCCCCGGCTCGTACGACGTCCTCGGCGTCAACGCGGTCGACGAGAAGAACGGCGTTCTCTACGTCACGGCCTCGCCCGACGACGCGACCAAGCGCTTCCTCTGCCGCGTCCGGATGGACGGGAAAGGAAAGCCGGAGCTCGTCGGACCGGCCGGACAGGGCGGCGTCCATCGCTACGACATCTCGCCCACGGCCCGCTGGGCCTTCCATTCGTACTCGCGGCTCGACGAGCCGTCCGTGACCGAGCTCGTCAGGCTGCCGAAGGGCGAGGCCGTGCGAACGCTGGCGGCCAACGCGGAGCTGAAGGCCCGCGTCGAGGGCCTGGCCAGGAAGCGGGCCGAGTTCTTCAGGCTCCCGATCGGCGGCGGGGTCGAGGTCGACGGCTGGCGCATCCTGCCGCCCGACTTCGACCCGTCCCGGAAATACCCCCTGCTCGTCTACGTCTACGGCGAGCCGGCCGGCCAGACCGTCCAGGACAGCTGGGGCGGGAGCGGCTACCTCTGGCACCTGATGCTGGCCCAGCGGGGCTACATCGTCGCCAGCTTCGACAACCGCGGCACGCCGGCGCCGCGCGGCCGGGCCTGGCGCAAGAGCGTCTACCGGCAGATCGGCGTTCTGGCCTCGGCCGACCAGGCCGCGGCCGTCCGGGCCGCCCTGGCCGCCTGGCCCTACGCCGATCCCGAGCGCGTCGGGGTCTGGGGCTGGAGCGGCGGCGGCTCGATGACGCTCAACGCCCTGTTCCGCTATCCCGGCCTGTACAAGGCCGGCATCTCCGTGGCCTCGGTGCCCGACCAGCGGCTCTACGACACCATCTACCAGGAGCGCTACATGGGCCTTCCGGCGGAGAATCCCGACGGCTACAGGAACGGTTCGCCGATCACCTTCGCCAAGGACCTTGCCGGCCGCCTCCTCGTCGTCCACGGGACGGGCGACGACAACGTCCATTACCAGGGGTTCGAGAAGCTCGTGGACGAGCTCGTGGCCCACAACAAGGCCTTCGCCATGATGGCCTACCCGAACCGGTCGCACGGCATCTCCGAGGGCCAAGGCACGACGCTGCACCTCTACACGATGTTCACCCGGTTCCTCGAAGAGAACCTGACGCCGGGCGGCCGCTGACGCGGCCGGGCTCAGAGCTTGTAGCCGATCCGGCGCAGGAAGCCCTTGCGCCAGGCGATCCCGTCCGCGTCCTCGACCCCCTTGGTCCGGATCCCGTCGATGACGCCCAGGATGCCCCGGCCCTTCTCCGTCTCGGCCACGACGACCTCGGCCGGATTGGCCGTGGCGCAGTAGACGCCGCAGACCTCGGGCACGGCCTTGACCGCGTTGAGGATGTTGACCGGGAAGCCGCCGGTCATGAAGATGAAGAAGGAGTGCCCGGCGCCCACGGCCAAGGCGTTCTTCACGGCGATCTCGACGAGGGCCTGGTCGTTGCCGGTGTGGCGGACGAGGGCCAGGCCCGACGATTCGCAGAAGGCGATGCCGAACTTCATGTGCGGGGCGGTCGTGACGACGGCCTCGTGGAGGTCCTCGACCGTCTTGATGAAGTGGGCCTGGCCGAGGATGAAGTTCATGTCCTCGGGCTTGTCGACCGGAACGATCTTGATGTCCATGGGACCCTCCCAAAATGTGTCGGGACCATTATGCTGTTTTTGGCCCCGAAAATCGAGAAAAAGCCGGTGCGGCAAACTGATGGCGAGGCTTAA